>CANSDD010000009.1 GCA_947645535.1 uncultured Mycoplasmatota bacterium | reverse complement strand
CTGTATAACAAATTTGTATCATTTTGAATAAATAATAACACAGAAAATAAAAATTAGAAAATTTTAAATAAAAACTGTTATGATTACTATTTGTTACATAACAGCTAAAATTTTATTATTTTATTTTTTATTTTTACAATAATCATGAATCATAATACATATAATAAAACCAATACATACAACAATGCATATAATTGCTGATCTTACTTGTACTTTTCTATTCTCTTCATAAGTACTCAATTTATAATTAGAATCTTCTTTCTTTGATTCTATATATTCAAAATCATCTACATTAGAATTGTTCTCAGTATCATCACCAATACTTGGAACTGGTCTCTGATTTTTCTTATTTACTATTGTTGGTTTTACTTCCTCATCCACATTTGTTGCTATTTCATCTAACACCTCAACCATGTTAATATGAACAGTATAAGAAGTAACATTACGATCAGAATCTGTTGCTTTATAAGTAATACCATATTCTCCTGGTATACTTAAATCAACTTCATTCATCACAATTGGTTTAATATATCCGTCCTCATTATCTTTTACAGAAACCAAAGAATATAAATCTATACTTTCTGTTATATCATATTCATTTTTTCCTAAATAAGTAAATGTAGGTACACCACCACGATTGATTCTATACACAAGATAACGATAAGGCTTTCTATCTTCTTCTGTCATTCTATCATAAATTGATAATACTTTATCTTTTTTATTCCTATCTAAATTTTTATTATTTAATATTTCTTCTGTTACAGTTTCATTATAAGTATTCATTACAGTAATATAATAATTTCTTAATAATTCATAAGATAAAGATGTATTATTGATATCTTCTTTTTTAAGTCCATCCTTTGTTACTGTATAAAACTCAATATCTTCTATCATCCTATATTCTGAAATAAGTTTATTCGTTATTGTATCATAAAATTTTACTTTTTGATTCTTTTTTGGATATTTTATTTCAATTATATATCCTGGCTCTAAAGCTACATTATGTACACCCTTATTACTATCAAAATATCCATCCTTTGTATTCTCTTCTAATATAATATTTCCATTTATATCATAAATTTTAACATATTCATTAGAACTCATTAATGTTTTTTCTGGATAATAAATTGTTACATTTTTATAATCTGCACTAAAATCCATAACAAGAGCTATTCCATCTAATACATATCCATAAATATTGATATATATAGAATTATTAGGATTTGAAATAGCCTCTTTTGTATAAATATAATTATAAATACTATTCGTATCTTCTTTTACTTTTATATAAGAATTTTCTTTTCTATAGCCTGATATGGTTGGCATTTCTACATAATATGTTCCTACTGGTAATGAAATAACCATATTTGATGAAGTAATTTCTACTTCTTTTATAACATTTACCCCATCTTTTATTTGAATATATGTTCCATTTAATTTAGATAAATCATCTATATCAAGTGTTAATGTAATATCTCCTACTACATCATAATTATGAAATAATGCATTTCCTACAAGAGAATATTTTATTTTCATATTTTCATCTTTTAAGATATTCAATAAAGTACTTTCTGTTACCATATCTTTTGTAATATTTAAAAATTGATAATCATTTTTATATAATTCTTCTTTTATATTATCTGCAATTACTATTTTCCAAGCTTCCATATATGGAACAATATTCACACCACAAATATCTGCAATTGCCTTTACATAAACATCACTATTAGTCATAGCATTACCTAAAGATAATTGTTCACGATACCAACTAAACATTTTAGAATATGTTGTAATACCTTCCAATGAATCTAATAAATTAACAATCATATATAATTTAGTAGTATCATCCAATTCTACAAATGAATGATTCTTTTCCCTTGCTAAATTATAATTTTCTTCTATATCTTCTAATTTTCCAAGTACAAAATCAGTATTCGTATAAATATCACTATTATTTTGAATATAATGAACTAATACTTTATTTCCTACTTCATTAAGTTCCATAGAACCTTTACTAAATGAACCTTGATAACCATGTGCTAATTCCTCTAAATTTTTAGTATTCTTTTCAAAGAAAGATGCTACACTATAACTATAAATTCCAATATGGTCTTCATAATAATAAGAGTTTCCAAATTTGCTAATATCTGCTTTTATTAAATATTTTGTTTTTACATTTTGATCTGTTATTTTTTGGGGATTTATATCAAGTCCTACATATTCATCCATTTTATCAATGACTGTTTTATAATAATCTAAAAAATTATCTAATGAAGTAAATCCATTTGTAAAATAATTTGTTAATTTACTTGCATCCATATAGGGAACAACCACAGTAATTGCTTCATTTTCAATAATTCCATATGTATGCCCACTATTTGCCCAATCACTTTTAAATACTGCCTCATCATCTCCATAATGATAATATTGCAATCGTTCAATATCAGCATCATATTCTACTTCAATTTTATATGTTTTAGATAGCTCTGTATTTTCTTTTGATAGTACTGGTGTTCTAAATAATGGAATACCATGATAACTATCACTATCAATTTTATTTTCTATTGTAACAAATTCACCATTCGCAGGAATCTTAAAAGAAGTCTCCAAACTACTATCATTATTCATAAAATCTAGTCTAATATCTTCTAAAAAATTTAAATTTCTTACCCTTATATTTTGTCCTGATTTTACATAAACACCTAAAATCTGTCTATCTTGATAAGTGCTTTTTAAAGTCCCTACCATATCCATATTCCAAGTAGATGGCGTTGTATAGATTGTTCGCTCTACTGTAATAATGCCTTTTTCTGTTTCTTTTTCTTTCACAATAACAGGAACAGTAGTTGTACTTACATTACCATCTTTATCTGTTACATGATAAATAATTTGATAATTACCTACTTCATTTAAATTTACATTTTCTTCATAAGTAATTTTTTGGGTTAAATCACCATCTTCAAAATCTTTTGCAAAAATTCGAAATCTTGAATCTTTTATATTAAAAAATTCAATACTACCTTTTTCAAGTGTAATTTTAGTTGCTCCATAAAATACAGGTGCATTATTTTTACTCCAATAGTTATTTTCATTTCTTTTTTCTACCTTTTCACTAGCATATACTAAATTTCCTATCATCATAATAAGTGTACTACCTAATATAAGGAGTGATAGAATAAAACTGAATATTTTTTGAGAATTGTTATTTATTATTTTTCTCATAATCACTATTCCCCCTTTTTTTCGGCTTATTATACAGGAAAATATTAAAAAGTCAAATAAAATGTGAAAATGGATAGTGTAAAATGGTATGGGGTTGGAGTACAAAAAAGACTTTTAGTTTTCTATAAAAAAACCAAAAGTCCTAATTTAATTTTTATTGAAATGAATGAATATCATTATCTATTTTTTCAAATATAGAAGAAAGCTTCGTAATAAATCTTAGGTTATCCAATTCCTTTACTGTAATAATGAAATTATTACTATATCTTACTTCTTTAAATACTGAAACCAAAATACCTAAAATTTCTGGATGAGATTCCATAATGTCATCTATATTTGTATCTTTTTGTTTTTCTAATTCTTCTGTAAGCCAATGACAAGCAGTTGAACCAAATAGAATATCATCTTGACTTCCATCTAGATATTGTTCACTACTAGAAGTCTCAATTCCTTTTTCTTTTAATAAATAAGAAACTTTTACTGCATTCTTAACAATTTCTGAAAGTAAATCTAAATCACTTACTTCAATCATATGCGCTCTAGCATCATTAGCTCTTGAAAAAAACTTAGCAGTAACAAGAGGGTCTTCCTCTAGTAATTTTTTCATTAAAATTTCTACCATAATTTCATGATAATCAGGATGTGCCTCCAAAGTTGTTGTTACAGCACAATCAATTTTTTCTAGATTTGTCATTAAGTATCCCTCCTCTACTTTCAGTTTATCAAAGTATCTTTTTTGGGTCAATAGAAAGAAGCTAGAAAATAAAAAAACTTGTAAACTAACTCACAAGTTCTCCATCTAAGCTCCAAGTTTTCGCATCTGTTATTTTTACATTCACTATTTGGCCTACAAATTCTTCAGCCCCTTTAACATTAACAAGTTTCATAGTATCTGTATAACCCATCATAATATCAGATGATTTTTCACTAACTCCCTCAATTAGTACAGGAACAATTTTTCCTACATATGTATCATTGGCTTTTTTCGCATACATATTTACTAATTCATTTAATTCATGTAATCTTTTTTCTTTTTCTTCTAGTAAAATTTTATCTTCCATTTTTGCCGCTGGTGTTCCTATTCTAGGAGAAAAGATAAAAGTGAAGGCTGAATCATATTGACAAGACTTTACAACGTCTAATGTTTCCTTAAAATCTTCTTCGGTTTCACCTGGAAAACCTACAATAATATCTGTTGTAATAGAAGAATATGGAAGTGCTTTTTTTAATTTGTTATATAAACTTAAATAAGATTCTTTTGTATAACGCCTTCCCATTAGTTTTAAGATACGATCTGAGCCTGATTGCAGTGGCAAATGAATATATGGCATGATATTTGGATAAGTTTTAATTACTTCTATCATTTCATCTGTAAAATCCCATGGATGACTTGTTACAAAACGAATTCTCTCTATTTTAGTTTGAGCTACATCTTCAAGTAAATTTGCCATATCATAAGAGATACCTAAATCTTTTCCATAAGCATTTACATTTTGTCCTAAAAGTGTTACTTCTTTATATCCATCTTTTACTAATTCTTTTACTTCATTTAATATAAACTCTGGCATTCTACTTCTCTGTTTTCCTCTTGTATAAGGTACAATACAATAAGTACAAAATTTGTCACACCCATACATAATATTGATCCAAGCTTTATATTTATTATCTCTTTTTACTGGAATATTTTCTAATATCTCTCCTTCAATACTAAATACTTCAATTTCTTGCTTTTGTTTTTCTACTACTTCTTTTAATAACTGTGGAAGTCTATGAATATTATGTGTTCCAAATACTATATCAAGCCATTTATATTTCTGCATAATTTCTTCAACTATTGCTTCTTCTTGAGCCATACATCCACATATACCTGTAATTAAATCTGGCTTATTAGATTTTAAATGTTTCATTCTTCCTACCATTCCAAATACTTTATTATGTGCATTTTCACGTATCGCACAAGTATTTAGTAAAATAATATCAGCATTTTCCATAGTATCTGTTTCTATAAAATTCATATCTTCCAATATGGCTTTAATATTTTCACTATCATGCTCATTCATTTGGCAACCATAAGTTTTTACAAAATATTTTTTTCCTTTTCCTATTTTTTCTAATTCTGAATCGATATAATATTCATTCGTTTTAATCGCTACTTCCTTATTGGTTCTTACTTTTGCATCTTTTAAATTTGGTAAAATCATAAACTCACTTCTTTTCTGTCCATAAAATCATAACATAGTTAAAGGTAGAATGCAATAAAGGTAAGTAAGAAAATTTCATAAAATATTTGACAATCTCATATAATTATGATAAAGTGTAAAGGCATAGGACAAAAACTATATATAAGGAGGACAAATATATGGCAAAGAAAGTAACAAGTAAAAAAGCTTTATTTGGTAACAGAAGATCTCATTCTTTAAGAGCTACTAGACATGCTCAAAAACCAAATTTACAAAAAGTAACTTTAGATAATGGTACATCTATTAGAATGAGTGCTAGAGAGTTAAGAACTTTAAATAAAGTTAGCAAAGATATTGCTGCATAATAAAAAGAATCATTAATGATTCTTTTTATTATTCAAAAATAAGAAAAATAGCATTTTTAGCAACCTCTCTCTGATAATGTTCTCTTGAAACTGCATTGATAATATGGCACAAATAAAAATCATCTTCTGAATTATTTTTTATTAATATTACACCATATAATACCATTATCTGTAAGTATTCCAAAATTATCAGATAGTTCTTCATCAAAAACTATACACTCTAAACCTTCTGAATAGAAATCAAATCCAAGTTCTTGCTCTTTAGTACAATACCACAATCTGGTGATACACTCTTGTTACTTATAAAATATGTGAGATTTCTTGATGGTTTAGATTAAAACTTCTGGATTTATCTTTTCGATAATATACTTATGTTTCTCATAAATTCCATCATTTTTTCGAAATTGATTTTCCAGATTTTAAAAACTTTATATTTTTTCCATTTACTTTAATAGGCATACTAATGCCCCCTTTCTGTTATGCATTCTAACACACCTAGAAGAGTAAGATAAAATGATAAAATCTTAAATTCTGTAACAATATTTTTAAAAATTTTAGTTATTTGCTAAACAAATTTTTATTATTCTGTATATATTTAACTACAAAATTTCAAATTCATTACAATATTTTAAACCATAATAATTTCCAAAATAATCAAATAGTGAAGTCATACTATTTAATAATAAAGAAGATAATAACATAGCAAAAATAGATGTCATAAAATAACTTCCAAAAAATGTAAATATAGCAAGAGATAAAGAAAAAATAATTTGTCCACTGTTTGTAATTGGAGTTGTTTTTTTATTAGAGACAATAAAAATAGAAAAAAATAAAAGATTCGTAATTTCAAAAGTAATTATATATCCTAGCATAATAGAAGAAAAAATAGTCATTATGAAATAAGTTCCGATAAAATAGATTGGGATGCGCCATTTAAGTGATTTTTTATAAGTTAAAAATAAAAACGAAACTAAACATAAATAAAAATTTATATTTAATAGCAAATCATTATTAAAATTACTCCACTTCAAAAAAAGAAGTAACGTAACTAAACCAATTGAAAGTGGATTAACTTTTTCTGTTTCATAAAATCTTCTAGCAATAACAGTTGCAAAAATAGAAATGCACATAATCAAAATAGAAGCATGAAGAGGAAATACTAAACCAAATATCATTCCCTCTATAATACATTCTTCTGTTTTATACTTAAATTTTAAAAAAAGTTTTCCAATGTAAAAAAAGCCATAAAATAACAAAATAGAGGCACATACAATTAAAAAAGGTAAAAATATTTCCATAAAAGAAATACTTCCTTTAAAATAAGGTACAATTCCCTCATTTAATAAACGATAAATAATCATAACAAGTAATACTTCTATTATATAATGTAATGTTTTATCTTTACTATTTTGTATATATGGACCATCCATAATAATAAATTTCTTCACTCTATTATCTCCTTTGCTTCTTCTACATATTTGTGAACAAGAATATTAGATGGACAAACATAAGAACATAAACCACACTCTATACAAAATTCTATTCCAAAACGAAATAAATTCTTTTTCTTCAAATAACGTTTCATAATTAGAGCTGGATTTAATCCAATTGGACATACTTTCGCACATCTTCCACATCTTATACAACTTTCTTCCTCGTATACTTCTTTAGCTTGCCAAGCACTATAAAATTCTGTATTCACATTTATAATAGTATTTTCTAAATCACAATTCTTTCCAGACATTAAGCTTCCCTTTAATAATATAATTTCTTTTGCTCTTTTAAATTCTAATTTTTTCATTACTTCTTTCAAGCAAGTCCCTATTCTAACTTCCATATAACAATTTTTTTTCCACATGTTTCCGGTGAATTGTACTAACATTTTTATTTGTGGCCTTTGATATTTTAATGAATAATAAATAGAAAGTAATGTACTTACATTGAATACAACAATTCCTTTCTCAATAGAATTTTGATAATATTTTATTTTTTTTAATTGTAAAATTAATTTTCTAGGATGTGCTAAAGAATAATATTCTTCCATAGCAATAATTTTTATTCTACTTTCTCTTGTTAAAAAAGCAAGTTCTTCTACTAATAATTCTTCATTATTTGGAACAACAATTAATACTTCTTCAAAATTATAAATATCTATAAAAAAGTCAATTATTTCTAAGATTTGCTTTCGTTCCATTTTTAATTGAAATAATTCAATATAAAAATAAGCATCTTCTCTCAAAACATTTATTATTAAAGTTTTATATATACCATTAGAAGTTAATTTTTGATATGGCTCTAAATCCTCATTACCAATATTTCTAACTCCAAGCTCAAATAATAAACGACAAACATCTTGCTTATGATAATTAGTCAATGGATATTCTACAATAGAATACTCTTTGACTCTATTTTTTAAATCATTTTTAATAATTATTTTTTCATTGTCAATAAATTCTATAATTCCACTAACTGTACTAAAAATAGGAAAATGGTCATATTTCCGAAGTGCTATTTTCTCTTCTTGATAAACGTAATCCCCTTTTTTAAGAAGAGGCAAATAAATATCATTATCTTTTATAAGTGATATCATAATATTAGATGGATTATCAAATAATACTATTTGATTACTACATTCTATTTTTTTATTTTCTTCAATTTTTATCTTTTGCACTTTGATTCCTCTTTTCAAAAAAAGATATAGTTTATAAACTACATCTTACTTCTTACTACTTTCAGTTTCTTTTACAATATATACTGGTCTATTTTTAGTTTCTAGATAAGTCTTAGCTAAATACTGTCCAATAATACCTGTACAAAATAACTGAACACCACCTACTAAAAATACAATACAAGTTAAACTTGGCCAACCACTAACAGGATCACCCCAAATCACTGTTTTTAAAATAATTACAATTATCATAACAAAAGCGATGAAACAAAATAGAACACCAATCAGTGCTGCAAGTACAAGTGGAGTTGTTGAAAAGGCCGTAATACCATCTAAAGCATAGGAAAATAATTTCCAAAAACTCCATTTTGTTGTTCCTGCTACTCTTTCTTGATTTTCAAATTCTATCCATTTTGTATCAAATCCTACAAAACTAAATAATCCTTTAGAATAACGATTGTATTCTTTCATTGACAAAATAGCATCTACCATTTGCCTTGTCATTAAACGAAAATCCCTAGCGCCTGCTACCATCTCTGTTTTTGAAATAGCACCTATAATACGATAATACCATTTTGTACAAAATTTTCTAAAAAATGAATACCCATTTCTAGATGTTGATTTGGTTGCTACACAATCAAATCCTTCCTCTTTTATTAAACGATACATTTCTTCTAATAAATAAGGAGGATCTTGCAGGTCTACATCCATTGTTGTTACATAATCTCCTGTTGCATATTCAAGTCCAGCTAACATAGCAGCTTCTTTGCCAAAATTTCTAGAAAAAGATACATATCTTACATTTTTATCTTTTTTTGATAATTTTCTAAATTCTTCTAATGTTTTGTCTTTTGAACCGTCATTTACAAAAATAAGTTCAAAAGTTACTTTCTTTTTCATTTTCTCAATTGTTTTAGATATTTCCTCATAAAATAAAGGAATTGCTTCTTCTTCATTATAACAAGGAATAACTACACTAATTTTTTCCACATCTACCACATCCTAATTTCATTATAACAAAGAGGATAGTAAAAAACAAGTCGAAAAAAAGAAATCATTACGATTTCTTTCTATTAAGCTGTTGGATTATCACATTTTACAACTTGTTTTGCATCAATTTTACATTCATAACCATTCATCATTACTTTATCAAATTCATAATGATAATTTTCTACAGTACCAGTTTCTGTTGTCTCAACATCAGTTAAAGTAATTTTTCCACTTGTTGGAGTAGTACCTTTGTAAGTTAATGTATAAGTGTTAGTATCTGAATCTCCATAAGTAAATTTATTACTAGTGTAATCAGCTACAATTGGAAATTCTAACATATTTGTATCTAACATAGATTCAACATATTTAAGTTCCATAGCTTTCATAATACCATATACACTATCTGCTGCTGCTGATTTTCTAGCTTTTGACACAATATTTAAAATTATTGGTGTTGCAATTAATGCAATAATAGCCAAAATAACAATTACAGCTAATAACTCAATTAATGTAAAACCTTTCTTATTACTTTTCATAAATCTTTCCTCCTCTATCTTACATTCTTAGTATAACTTATTTTCCTACTTTTAGTCAACATAAATTGACCTTTTTTTAAAAATTTTTGTCAAGCTTTACATTTCAAAAAAAGAATCATAAGATTCTTTCTAGTCACAAGATACTTTTCCAGCAGCATCAATTGTACATTTGTAATTATTTACTACAAGTCCATTGGCTGCATCAAAAGTATATTTGCCATCTTCTGATAATGTAAACCCACCGTTAGTTGGTAAAGTTCCTTTATAAACTACATTAATAGTTTGAGCAGTTCCTGTAGTACTATCTGTACAAGTGCATCCTGTATCAGTACAAGTATAATTCAATGGGAATGTATAACTTTTTCCATCAATAATACTTTCAGCATAAGCTAATTCTACAGCTTTCATGACACCGTAAGCACTATCTGCTGCTGCTGATTTTCTAGCTTTTGACACAATATTTAAAATTATTGGTGTTGCAATTAATGCAATAATAGCCAAAATAACAATTACAGCTAATAGCTCAATTAGTGTAAAACCTTTTTGATTGCTTTTCATACTTTTCCTCCTCTATTCTACAAATTTAGTATAGCACATTTTTTTAAAATTAGTCAACATAAATTGACTTTTTTTTCAATAATAAAATTTTTACAATTTTTATATTTTATAACAATAACCATATAGTAACAAAAAAGAATGCTATTAACATTCTGTAAATAATTTTTTTTCTTCATCATAAGTACATAATTTAGAATCAACTGCTAAATTATTTGGGGTAATAACTCCATCTGTTGTTACAATAATACTTCCACTACTTGGTACCTTTCCACTAAATTTAAGAGAATAAGTTGTCAACTCTTCAGCAGACAATAATGCAATTCCCTCATCTTTTATTGTAGCACCCACTGTTGCTGTGCAAGCTTCTCCATTACAAACAAATTCTAATCCAGTTGATGGATATTCAACATTTGTATCTAATACAGATTCCATATAAAAATATTTTGCAGCAGTAAGAACGCCATTTGCTGTTTGTGAGCGTCCTTTTCCTCTTGCTTTATCAACAATATTTAATATAATTGGTGTTGCTATTAAAGCAATTACTGCTAAAATAACAATAACAGCAAGCAATTCAATTAAAGTAAATCCTTTTTTCATATCTACCATCTACTTTCTATTCATAGAATACCACAAAAAAACGAATTTAGTCAATCTTTTCATTTAAAAATGTTAATACTTCAGATACTGTATTTTCAAAATTTTTTATATCTACTGTAAACCAATTTACTGGAATTTGATGATTAAACCAAGTATATTGCTTTTTCGCATATCTCCTACTATTTTTTTTGATTGTTTCTATTGCTTCTTCTAAAGAAATAATTCCGTCAAAATAAAGAAATAATTCCTTATATCCAATCGGTGTTAAAATAGCTTTGGTTCTTATCTTGCTTTCATATATTTCTCTTGCTTCTTCTAATAAACCTTTTTTTAACATACTATCAACGCGATTATCAATTCTGTCATATAAAATATTTCTGTCAAGTGTTAAACCAATAAAAATACAGGGATATAATAATGTATCTGTTTTCTTTTTTTCACTTGGAATATTACCTGTTTCCTCATAATAATTTAATGCTCTAACAATTCTCTTCCTATTATTTTGATGAATCTCTGTGTTTTCATCTATTTTTTTTAATTTTTCAAATAAAATATTTGTATCAATCTCTTCATAATTATTTTTTATATTACTATCTATAAACTGATAATCATATAATGCAGCTTTTATATATAAACCAGTTCCACCTACTAGTATTGGCATTTTTTTCTTTTTTATAATTTCTTCTATTTTACTTCTGCAATCTTTTTGATAATTATAAACGGTATAATCTTCCTCAACATTTTTAATATCAAATAAATGATGTACAACTTGTTCTTTCTCCACATCTGTTACTTTTGCTGTTGCAATATCTAAACCTTTATAAACTTGAGTACTATCAGCATTAATCACCTCGCCATTTAAAGCTTTTGCTAATTCTATACTCATTTTTGTTTTTCCAACTCCTGTTGGACCTACAACTACAATGACCACTTCAACACCTACTTTTTAAATATGTTTTTAAAACTATCTTCTAATTCTGTTAAATAACTTTGTTTTAATTCCTGATAACCTGCTCTACTTAATACTAATTTTCCCTTTTTCACTTTTGCAGATATTCCTATTGCTTTCATAAATTCTAGTATACTAATCTCTTCTGAATGATTGATTAAATAGCAAAAAGAACTAATTCGTTTTGGTTCTTTTAATATTCTTTGATGAAAATAACATGCAAATAAAATTCCATATAAATATCTTTTATGATATGGTAATGAAATTTGTTTCATAGTTAAAATATCATTTGCAATAATCTGATAATTTTTTTCCAATAATTCTGTTGTAGATATATTACTTTCTTTTAATTCACTAATTGGACTTTTATTTTCAAAAGTATGGTATTTTTTATACAATTCAATTAATTTTAATTCCACAACCATATGAACAGTAAATATATTCGTATAAATAAATCGATTTGTTTTTACATAATAAGGTTCAATACTTTTTAAAGACAAACTTTCTAAATAATCTTGAAATAAAAACTCGGCTAATATGGACAATGTATCAACAAAATAATCATAATTTCTAGTAATTACTCCGTTTTTTCTAATCCAATAATCAAAAAAGGCATGAATCAAATCAAAACTATCTTTCATTGTATAAGAAGCAACTATTTCATATTCACCTAATTTTTCATTTTTCTTTTTCTTTTTTGTTTGTAAAAAAACTATTTTCCCGCTTTCTAAAGCATAATCAAATTCTTCTCTATACTCTTCACCTATAGAAGCCAAAAAATCATGTACATAATTAAATGTATCCGATTTTATTACATAATCTTTAAATGAATAAGGGTCAATATTTAAATTGATATAACTTGACACATAAAGATTTGTAAACTCTTCTAATAAAGGAAGTTCTTCCATATCTGATAATGGACTTTCCAAATACTCACGAATAATTTGTTCTAACTCTTTTTCCATTACTCTCACCTATTTTATAAACATACTATCTCCAAAAGAGAAAAAACGATATTCGCACCTTACTGCCTCTTCATAAGCCTTTAAAATATATTCTTTACTAGCTAAAGCACTTACTAACATTAAAAGTGTTGATTTTGGCAAATGAAAATTTGTAATTAAATGATCAATTGCCTTAAATTCATATCCAGGATAAATAAAAATATCTGTAAAACCACTACATTCTTTAAATTCTCCATAAAGAGTCATAATAGTTTCTAATACTCTAGTTGATGTGGTCCCTACACTAATAATAGAGCGGTTTTCAAATTTTGCTAAATTAAGTATTTCAGCCGTCTCTTTGCTCATACTATAAAATTCACTATGCATTTTATGTTTAGTTACATCTTCTACATTAACTGGTCTAAAAGTTCCTAGGCCAACATGTAATGTAATTGGTACTATAATGACTCCTTTTGCTTTTATTTTCTCTAATAAATCATCTGTAAAATGAAGTCCTGCTGTAGGTGCTGCTGCACTTCCTACATTTTTAGCATAAACAGTTTGATAACGATCTTTATTTTCTAATTTTTCATGAATATATGGAGGAAGTGGCATTTCTCCTAACTCATCTAATATTTCATAGAAAATGCCCTGGTAAAAGAATTTCATAAGACGAATTCCTTCTTCTTTTTCTTCTATACATTCTGCTATTATTTTTCCATCTCCAAAAGAAATAACAGTCCCTTTTTTTACTCTTTTGGCTGGCTTGGCTAAACACTGCCAGACATCATTTCCTGTATCTTTTAACATTAATAATTCAATTATAGCATGTGTTACAAATTTTTCTCCATAAAGACGAGCTGGAATTACTTTTGTATCATTGATAACTAAGACATCACCTTTATGTAAATAATCAATAATATCCGTAAAAACATGATGAGAAATCTCTCCTGTTTTTTTATCTAGTACTAATAATTTAGATGTATCTCTTTTTAAGAGTGGGGTTTGAGCAATTAAATATTCTGGTAATTCATAATTAAAATCTTCTGTTTTCACACATTTCAGCTCCTTTTAAATAATTTATTGATATGATATTCCTTTAATTTTTTTACAATTTTATCCTTTAAAATTTCTAAATTATTATCATTTTTTAATGCTTTAACATCTTCTTCTATCCTTTTACACATAACCCCAAACATTCTTTTTATTCGTCCAAAATCTATTTCATATTGTTTCTTCAAAGAACTATTATAATCAATAATTATTACTTGCTCAAACAATTCTTTCATTATTTTTTTATCACTTAAAATTTCTAAAAAATAAATTTCTTCTATATTCTCTTTTGTAACAGTATCTAAAATAAGTCCTAAAAGCCAAGAATCAAAAGAAAAAACTCTTTTTTTAAATAAAAAAACAAAATGACAAAATACAAGTTTTCTCCATATCAATTGCTCTTTGGAAATATATACATCTTCTATATGTAGCATTAGATTTGAAAAATATAAAGCTTCTTTTACTGTTAAATTTTCTTTCAACAATAATAATTCTTCTAATATTGTAAATTCTATTTGAGATTTATTGGGATATTTTTCGTAAATGGTCCAATATTGATGAATAAGTGCATCATAAATTGGTTTAATAATTACTTCTACTTTAATACTACTCACTACTCAATTTTATCTGGACAAGTAATTCCTAAATGTTCATATGCCTTTCTTGTTACCATTCTACCACGACTCGTTCTTTTTAAAAATCCATGTTGTAATAAATAAGGTTCATAAACATCTTCTATTGTTGTTTGTTCTTCACCAATACTAGAAGCAATCGCTTCTATCCCAACTGGTCCACCATTAAATTTTTCAATAATTGATTTTAATAAATGATAATCTGTATCATCTAATCCTTCAGAATCTACTTTTAATCGATTTAAAGCAAGTGTCGTAATGCCTAAATCAATGACTCCATTTCCCATAACTAATGCATAATCTCTTACTCGTTTAAATAATCTATTTGCAATACGTGGTGTACCTCTGCTTCTTTTGGCAAGCTCTATTGCTGCTTCTTCTTCAATTACCACATTTAAAACTCTACTTGTTCTCTTCACAATATTAGTTAATTCTTCTACTGTATAATAATTTAATTTTGATATAATTCCAAATCGATCACGAAGTGGTCCTGTCAAATCTCCGGCTCGAGTAGTAGCACCAACTAAAGTAAAAGGAGGTAAATCAATTCTAATATTACGACTATTGGAATCATTACCTACAATAATATCAAGTGTAAAATCTTCCATTGCTGAATATAAAATTTCTTCTATAAAACGTGGAATACGATGTATCTCATCTACAAATAAAACATCTCCAGGTTCCAAACTAGATAAAATAGCCGCTAAGTCTCCACTTTTTTCAATTGCTGGTCCACTTGCTGTTTTAATATGAGTACCAAGCTCATTCGCAATAATATAAGAAAGAGTTGTCTTCCCTAATCCTGGAGGGCCATATAATAAAACATGATCTAATGATTCTTCTCGCATTAAAGCAGCTTTTATAAATATTTTTAAATTTTCTTTTGCTTCACTTTGACCAATATAATCATCTAAATGTTCTGGACGAAGATTTTGTTCAAAATTATCTTCATCTAATCGTTCATTCGTAATTATTCTCTCTTCCATACCTCACCTACTTTAATAATAATTTAAGTGCTTCTTTAATCTGATCTTCTATTTTATTTTCTTTTGAAACTTTTGAAACTACTTTTTTAATATCTACTGGTTTATATCCAAGTGCTTTTAATGCCTCTACTAGCTCATCATTTACAGGTGCTTCTACCATTCCTGAGCTAACTAATTTTCCTTTTAAATCTAAAATGATTTGTCTAGCTACTTTATCCCCTATTTTCGGAAATTTTTTCAAATATAAAATATTTTCTCTTTCAATTGCATCAATGATACCTGAAATAGATCCAGTTGCAAGCATAGGAAGTGCCATTTTACATCCTAATCCTTTTACATTAATCAGCTTTAAAAATAAATCTTTTTCTTCTTTTGAAACAAATCCATATAGACTTTGTTCATCTTCCCTAACTTGATGATATAAATAAATTTTTACTTCTTTTCCTATTTCAAATGAATAAGGATTTGCTGTATAAATAGAATATCCAATTCCACCAGTTTCTACAACAATATATCCACTTTCAATATCCGCTACAAGTCCTTTTATATATGAATACATAAAACTTTCCCCCTTACAAAATTATACTTTAAAAAGAAAGAGTTCTCCTACCCTTTCTTAAAAATTATTTATTTTTTTCTCAAAAAAGTGCGAATAATATAAAATTCAAAAATAACCATTAAAATAATATATCCCCAAATTAAAAGAGTATTTAATATTCCTGTTGAATAATTATTCAGTACAGATGGAATTGATGCAGGAATATATTTATTTACAAAATTGATAAATTCTGCAATTTTTAAATTAGAAGCAATCATATGAAGTAATCTAAAAAATAAATCTATAATTGCTACAAAATACACAAAACTACTAAACTGTTTAAAGAAAAAAACAACAATTCCAATTAAAATAACTATTATTACTAAATCCATTTAAATTCCCCTATTCTAAATTTATATTAGATATCATTCCGATACTAGAATATATAATTTGTATTTTATATTCTTTTATTAAATCTTGATTATATTTCTGATAATTTTTTAAATCTAAATTCACTTCTGTGATGACATTATCTTGTTCTGTCAACTCTACAATAACTCTAGTATCATCAGTAATTATCATCCCATCATAAAGTTCTACAAATTTTGCAGTTTCTATAGAATAACCTTTTTTGATTATTCCAGATTCATAATTCGTTGTATATTCTAAAATTCCATTAGAAACAAGCTGTCCTAAAAAATTAGGTCTTAACTTTAAAAAATCAAAATCTAATAATATAGTACTTTCCTTTAATAATTTCAAATCATTTTCAAATACATATAATTTATTATAATCCAAAATATATGTCCTATCATCTAAAGAAAAAACTTCCTGATTTCCATTTCTAACAGAATCAATATGATAAATTTCATCATTTCTCGTAATATTGATTTTGGCCTCATAATTATTACTAGATTTCCATTTATCTATAGTACTATAAGTTGGGCTAGAAGATTTTCTATTTGTATTAAGAGTACTAAAAACAAATAAGAAAAAGAAAAACCAAAGTACTAGAATTGTAGCGGCTCTTGTTCTAGGATTTTGAAGTAATTCTTTTACTCTCTTTATGTATGATTTTAAATTTTGTATCATATTTTAATCCAAAATCTTTCCTACTAAACTAGCCTTATTTTTCATGCCTCGTACAAAATCAGCACCACTCATACGATTTTTCCCTTCTAATTGAACTTCGGTAAAAACAACTTCTCCATTGCTTACCTTTACTCCAAAACCATCTGTATAAATTTCTGTGATTTGACCATCAAATAGCTCTGGAAAAAAATTATCAGTAAAATAACATTCCCATACCTTTAATCGTTTGCCTTCAAGCAAACAATAAGCACCAGGCCAACTATTTAAACCTCTTACTAAATTATAAACTTGACGTTTCGTATTATTGAAATGAATTCTTTCATCTTCTTTTTTTATGACAAATCCATAACTTGCTTTACTACTATCCTGTTTAATTCTATCATTTGTGCCATCAATAATAGAAGGTAATGTTTCTAAAAGTAAATCTCTTCCTATAATAGATAGTTTATCATGAAGAGTAGATGCTGTATCTTCTGGATCAATATCAATTGCTTCTTGTGATATAATATCTCCACCATCCATACTTTCATTCATATACATAATCGTAATTCCAGTCTCTTCAGCTCCATCTATAATTGCACGATGGATTGGTGCTCCTCCACGATATTTAGGAAGTAAAGAAGCATGAACATTGATACATCCTAATCTAGGCATTTGTAAAATATCATATGGTAAAATCTGACCATAAGCACATGTTATAATAATATCTGGATTAAGTGCGCGTATCTCTTCTAATGATTCTCCAATATTCTCTGGTTGTAATATCAAAAGAGTATGCTCCAAAGCGACTTTTTTTATTGGAGAATAAACTATTTTCCCTTCTCTACCAACCTTCTTATCTGGTTGTGTCACAACTGCCCTAATTTTATAATTTTCAAGTAATCCTTCTAATACTGGAACTGCAAAAGCAGGTGTTCCCATAAATATAATTTGCAAATCTTTTTTTACTTTTATCTTTTCTAAATCCATTTTTATCACCTATATTTTATTTTATCACAAATTATAAAAAAGTACTATAACCGAATTGGATTTAATGTTGCTTCTACTCTTACTTTATTATTAGTACGATATTTTTCATAAATGAATTGTAAAGCTTTCATAATTTCTTTTGTACTTTTAAATTTCAATATTATATGAATATAATATACATTGTTAATTTTGGGCATTAAAGCATTACTAGGTCCTAAAATAATTGCTTTGCCATTTAATTCCTTTATTAAATATGCTGCTATTTTTTTAGATTCCATATCACATTTTTCATAATCACTACCACTAATTTCAATTAAAGATAAATTGAAATATGGTGGATAAGAAAGTATCTTTCTAACTTTCATTTCTTCTTCATAAAAATGATTATAGTCATGAGTTCTTGCACATTTGATACTGTAATGTTCTAAATTAAAACCTTCTATAATAACAGAGCCTTCTAAATTTTTTCTTCCTGCTCTACCAGCAACTTGACTAAGAAGTGCAAATGTTCTCTCACTACTTCTAAAATCAGGCACATTTAACGAAGCATCTCCATTGATTACTCCAACAACTGTAACAAAAGGAAAATCAAGTCCTTTCGCAATCATCTGTGTTCCAATTAAAATATCATATTCTCTATTACGAAAAGCAGTTGTTATTTTTTCATGTGCACCTTTTCTTGAGGTTGTATCTACATCCATTCTAATCACTCTAGCATTTGGAAATAATTCTTTCGTTTCTTCTTCTAATTTTTCAGTACCAAGCCCAAGTGTTCTTAAATCTTTTCCATTACATTTTGGACATTCCTTAATTACATATTTTGTATAATTACAGTAATGACACTTCAAACGATTTTCTTGCTTATGATAAACAAGTGGTATATCACAGTTTGGACATTTTTCTACATATCCACACTCTTTACAACTAATAATGGTGGAAAAACCTCTTCTGTTTAATAATAAAATAATTTGTTCATTTTTCTCTAAAGCTTCTTTCATTTTCTGTTTTAACAAACTTGAAAAAGTCATATTTCCATGCTTTATTTCGTCTTTCATATCTACTAAATAAACATTAGGTAAATGATTTGAAATACGTTTTGTAAGTGTTAATAACTCATAAATTCCATTTTTAGCTCTTGTATAACTTTCTAAAGAAGGAGTAGCACTTCCAAGTAGTAGTGGACAATTGTATCTTTTACATCTCCATAAGGCAATATCAATAGCACTATATTTAGGAGTATTTTCTTGTTTATAAGTTTCAGTATGCTCTTCATCAATCACAATAAAACCTAAATTAGTAAAAGGAGCAAATATTGCACTCCTAGCTCCTATTACAATAGAAACTTCCTTCCTCTCTATTTTTCTCCATTCATCATATTTTTCTCCATCACTAAGGCGGGAATGGAGAATCGCAATCTTATTTCCAAATCTCTTTCGAAATAAATCTACAATTTGTGGAGTAAGACTAATTTCAGGCACTAAAACAATTACTTCTTTCTCTTGTTTTAAAACTTCTTCTATAATATTCATATAGACTTCTGTTTTTCCACTTCCTGTAACTCCATATAATAAAAAGGGTTTAAATATGTTACTACTTTCTACAACTCTATTTACAACTTGTCTTTGCTCCTCATTTAAAATAACTCGATCAATATTTTGAATATCATCATTTCGTAATCTATAGACTTCTTCTACTTCTTCTTTTACAATATGATTTTTGATTAACGTTTTTAATGCTGATACCGAAATAGCTGTACATTCACTTTTTAATATTTTTTCATTTTTTACAACTTTATCAACGATTTCTTTTTGCTTTTCACTTGTAATAATTGTTTCATCTAATTGATCTATTACAATATAAGTTTCGTATTTTTTAGGAACAGTTTTCCCTTTTTTGGCTTTTAATGCCACAGGTAACATTGTTTGATATGCTGATATTAAATTACATAAAGTCTTTTTAGAAATATACACACCTAATTCTAACATCTCTTCTGTTAATATTGCATGCTCATCAATGACACAAATTACGCTTTTCATTTGATATTCAGGCTTTTCTTTTAATTCATATTTTTTAAGTACAAAACCCTCTAATTCTCTTTTTCCAAATGGCACAAGTACTCTAGCTCCTACTTCTACATCCATTCCTGAAGGAAGTATGTAACTAAATGTTTTATCTATCTGTTTTGCTCTGATTTCTACTAATACATCTACTACCATAACAATCCTCCTTTTCTAACTCATTATAGCAAACATTTGTTTTTGTGTAAAGAAAAAAAAAGTATATTTCTACACTTTCACTTTAATCTTAGTCTTTTCACAAATCAAAGTATCTTCTAATACTAGTCTCTCTATTTTTTCTTCAATTCTTTCAAAAGTAATTATTAAATCAGTCCTTTTTGACTTTGGAAATAACGAATATTTGCCTGAATAAAAAAGTAATATTTTTCTCTCTTCAGATGATAATTTCCATAAAATAATATCTTGAATATACTGAGTTAACATACCATAATATTGCTCACGATTTGCTAAACAATATGTGCGAAAAATAGGACGTGCAATATTTTTAGCAATGATATATAAGTCAGCCTTTGACATACCTATTTCTGAATCTACAATCTCAAATTGTTCAGTCCCTAATATAATACTACGAAGTTTACATAAAGCTCTATTTTCTGTTGCTCTAATTGTCTCATATACTACTCCCAAAATTTCAGCTGTCTCATTTACAGTATGGGCATCACCAGTAAATCCATAACGTAAGTCTAATACCTTTTTTTCTCTTGATGTCAATCTAGAAAATGCTAAAATCTCTATTTTTTCTCTTCTCTCTTCTCTAATTATTCCATTTTCAAGTGGACTAGAATAATATCCAATATTCTTTTTCTCCATAATATCCCCCTTCTTTTTAATAGTGCATATTATAACACAAAAAAACTAAAAGTCAAATAAAAAACGCCTGAATCTATCAGACATCTTTGTTTATTCTCCTTTTAATACATTCATTGCAGCACGCATTTCAAGATCATATTTAACCATATCTAATCCACCAAATAACTTTAAAAATTCCTCCTTCTTCATTTGGTATTTTTCAGCTAACTTATTAGCTTCTTCTTCAGCATCTTCATCTGTTACTTTTAAGTTTTCTACTTCAGCAATCTCTTCAAGCATTAAACGGAATTTTATACGTTTTACAGCTTCTTCATGCATTTGCTCTTTTAAAGCTGCTTCATCAGAATTAGTAAATTGATAAAATTGTTCTAATGTAATACCTTGCATTTTTAAATTCTCTTCATACTGCTTAATCATACGTTTCTTTTCTTCTTCAATCATAACATCTGGAATATCAACTTCTATATTTTCTGCTGCCTTTTCTAATAAATCATCAATGTATTTATTTTCAGCATCTGCTTCTTTATGAGTAGTAATATTTTCTCTTATTTGTTCTTCTAATGCTTCTACAGTATCTACACCTTCCATGCCTAAATCTTCAAAGAATTCTTCTCCAATTTCTGGAATTTGTACCTCTTTTACTTCATGTAATTTTACTTTAAAAACTACTGGTGCGCCTTTTAAATCTTCACTATGATAATCTTCTGGAAATGTAACATTAATATCTTTTTCTTCTCCAGATTTCATACCAATAATTTGTTCTTCAAATCCTGGAATAAATGTATTACTACCAATTGTTAAAGAATAATTTTCTGCTTTTCCGCCTTCAAATGGAACACCATCTTTAAATCCTTCAAAATCAATAACAACTATATTTCCATCTTCGACTGCATCATCTTTTAACACATTTTCAGCATATCTTTCTCTCATGTGCTCAATTGTATGATCAATTTCTTCTTTTGTTACTTCTACTTTTTCTTTCTTTACACCAAGATTCTTATATTTTCCAAGCTTTACTTCTGGTCTAAGTGTTAAAGTAAATAAAAATTCTATTCCCTCATCACTTACATTTTTTAAAGCAATTTCTGGCTCTGCCACAATTCTTAAATCTTGTTTATCTTCAAATGCTTTAATATATGCGTTTTCTAAGCATAAATCTGCTGCATCCATATATAATGATTGTTTTCCATATTTTTTTAAAAACAATTCTTTTGGAGCATGTCCAGGTCTAAAACCATCTATTTTTACATTTTTACTAGCCTTTTCGTAAGCCTTATCTAAAGCTTCTTCCCACTCTTTACCTTCTATTTTTACTGTTATCTCTTTGATATTTTTATTTTTCATTATTCTTCCTCCAATACAGATATTAGTATATCTTATTTTCCTTAATATTTCAACAATTTTCCATTTATTTTATAAATGAAAAAGATTGTGTCTAAAAAATTTCAGATACAATCAAAAATTTATTTTTCTTAAGCAATTTCAACAATTTTAACGTCATATTTACCGTTTGGACTTTCAACAGAAACAACTTCTCCTACTTTAAGCCCAAGAATTGCTTTGGCAATTGGTGATTCATTTGAAATTTTATTTTGGAATGGATCTGCTTCCTTACTTCCAACAATTGTATATTCTTCTGTTTCTTTATCTTCTACATATTCTAATTTCACTTTAGAACCAATTGCAACCATATCACTTTTCACATCACTAATAACAATTGCATTTTCAATCATCGCTTCTAATTCTTGAATCTTTCCTTCTACAATTGCTTGTTCAGTACGTGCTGCATCATATTCAGCATTTTCACTTAAATCTCCTAGTGCACGTGCATCCTTTAATGCATTGATTACTTCTGGTCTTTTTTCTAGCTTTAAGTATTCTAACTCTTTTTGCATCTCTTCAAGACCTGCTTTTGTTAAGTAAATTTCTTTTGTATTTGACATTTTATTTCACCTCAAATTTATTTTCTTTTTTGAATCTATCAAATAATACTACAGTTTATTCTTTTTGTCAACTTGAATAATCATTATTTTAAAATTTTCATAAAATCATTACAAGCAACAATCTTAGGAACTTCCACTTTGACAATTTGTTTTGGATGCCTAACAATATTTATTTGTTTTCCTTCTTCATCAATAATTTTTTCTATTGTCATCTGAAAGACTTCTGTATTAGGACCAAAAAACTCTACTTTGTCACCTAATTTAAAAAAGTTCCTTTCTTCTATTATGGCATACCCATCTTCATAACCTAATACTAATCCTAAAAAATCTTGGTTAGAGACTTCTACTCTGCCATTATAATATTGGCATTCTAATGAACTATTTCCATCAAAAAATTGTGGAATAGAATCTCTATTAGCACATGCCCTTAGAACTTTTTCATACTCTTTATTATATTCATAGCTTTCTTTTTGTTGCATATAAAGATCAATTGCTTTACGATAAATATAGACAATTGTTGCAATATAATAAATAGATCGCATTCTACCTTCTATTTTAAAAGAAGTAATAGACATATCAATCATTTCTGGTATATATCTTAGTAAAGATAAATCTTTTGTACAAAATGTAAATGGCATTTCCCCAGCCATGATATTTTCATCTTTATCAAGTAAATCAAAATCCCATCTACAAATTTGACTACAACCACCACGATTAGAATCTCTTGCTGTCAAAAAGTTAGAAAGTACACATCTTCCACTATAAGATGCACACATTGCTCCATGAATAAAACATTCTATTTCAATATCTACATGCCTCTTTATTTCGATAATTTCTTCTTTGCTTACCTCTCTACCAAGTACAATTCTTGTAATGCCTTGTTTTTTCCAAAATTCTACCGCCTCATAATTAAGTGTAGATTGTTGTGTTGACAAATGAAGTTCTAAATTAGTATATTCTTTTGCTATGGATATAATAGCTGGATCACTAATAATAATTGCGTCTATTCCAATACTGTCTAATTCTTTCAAATAATTTGTAAGATTTTTTAACTCAGATGTATGAAAAGCAATATTGACAGTTACATACACTTTTTTTTGTAATTGATGAGCAAAAGAAACGCCTTCTTTTAACTCATCAAGTGTAAAATTAGAAGCATTCGCTCTAAGATTAAACATTGTACCTCCAACATAAACTGCATCAGCTCCATAAAGAAGCGCAAATCTTAGTTTTTCTAAATCTCCCGCTGGAGCTAAAAGCTCTGGTCTATTCATTTGTTACCCCCCTTTACTTTATATACTGTTTCTGTATAAAAAAATCCTTTATCAACATTATCTTTACAAAGCATGTTTACATTTTCAAAAATATTATTTTTATTTTCTTCTGTCAAATGAGATAATTCTTCTAATATTTTTTTAAATGTATCTAACTGGATATGAAAGCTATTTAGTACTACATAATCTATATTTATCTTTTTTAATTCTAAATATTCAAGTATTCCATTTAATATATGACCTGAATAAACTGTTGTGCCTAAGTTGTCATCTACAATCGGATAAGTATTATTTTCTTTATAGATATAATACTCATCTCCTTTTTCTTTTAAATTAAAACATTCAATATAATTTTTTACTAAATGTCTCTTAGAAGTAAACATAGGTAAATATCCAAATATATTTACAAATAAAGTAAAATCTATGTTATCTCTAATTTCTTTTATTTCATCTAATGTAATTTCACTTGATAAATAAGCACCTTTTGCCCCATTATTTTTCCAAAAATTACATGTACTATCATTTGTTGTTAAATGTTCTTGACTCCATATAAGTGGATAAGATATATTGAATTTTTCTTTTAAATTCAAAACAGCAATATCATAATAAAAAACACCATCTATACCATATTGATTTAACTTTTCCATTATCTTTTTTAAAAATATTAAATCTTTATTATGCATATTTTTATTTAACATAATAAAGATTTTTTTATTACTTCGTTTTACATATTGATAATTTTCTAATTCTTCTATATTTATATAAAAAGGCAAATTAACACTCAGTCCATCTATTCCAAGTATAATACCATCATATAACTCTAATGTTTCTTTTATCATTTCTCTAGAATTTGGAATAATTATTGTTTTAGTCATTCTATCACTTCCTGACACCCACATTATAACAAAGTTTCAAATAAATAGCAAAAAGATAAACGATTTTGTTTATCTAATTACTATATTTCCAAAATATAAGGTGAATTTTCCGTTCCTGTTCCTCCTGTTATCTTTATGCTGGACTTAAGATATAGGGCTGGGTGGGCTCTTCCTCCAGTTCCATTCTTTGATAATTGCATAGAAACAGCAGTACTTATGATATACACTGAATATTGATTACTTTTTTGTGGAGTAATAGTCCATTGCATTCCCAAAGATTCTAAATTTTTTATCCAGTTATTACTCATACATGCATTTCCTCTACTGGTCATTTTTGTTGATAATGTACAATTACTTCCTGCATACCCAAAATCTACCACACTTATAAGTCCTATTTTTCCTGTTGTATTACTGCTTTTTTCTCCATCTATAAATGCTTGTAATGTATGGCTACCACTTGGATTTTCTCCTCCTATGTACCAGGTTCCATTTGCTATATATCCTCTATGTGCCTCATCTATATATGCAGTGTTATTATAAAATAAATTACCATTTAAATCAGTATTAAGCCTTGCAGGGCGTGCCCAATTGTTATTTCCATTTGCGTCTGAATCATCCCAAAGCATTCCTACCCTGCCAATATCATTCGCTTTAGCATAGTAATAATTGGTCATTATCTTCATTTGTCCATTAAACACCCCTATTATTCTCCATTTATGATTATCATCACAACTACTTGGATTTGTTATACTTGAGCTTCCAAAACATACCCAGTTATTTGGATTACTTCCTGTATATCTTTTATTTCCATCAGGATCTGTAATCACATCAGGATCACCAGTTACAATCTCAGTAGGAGTTTTACTAGCTGACTTAATTGTAAATGTCCTTGATAAACTTGCTGATAATCCATTCCCTCTTGTTACTGTACATGTGATTGTATGACTTCCTACTGATAAAGAACTTGTATTTGTTACTACTGTACTTCCTTCCTTACATACTGTACTTCCTGCTCCACTATAAGAAGTAGAACTGTTGATTGTAAAGTAATTTCCTGGTATCGCACTACTTGTTTTCTCTGTGATATCAGTTACACTTGCTGTTCCATTTGCTATTGTTGGGGCTGTCTTATCCATCTTTATTGTATATGTTCTTGCGCTACTATTTCCAGCATTATCTTTTGTTGTTGCTGTTACTGTTGTTCCATTTGTATTACTTGTTATACTTGCCAGGCTTACTGTCGTACTTGCATGTCCACTTCCTCCTGTATCACTTCCATTTACTGGTGTTATTGTTACATTACTTG
>CANSDD010000008.1 GCA_947645535.1 uncultured Mycoplasmatota bacterium | reverse complement strand
GGGGCAGGAGGGAAAAGTAAAAATAACTGCTACATTATCAGGAATTAAAACAATTACTGCTACAAAAGATGGTGTAGAAATTGAAGAATTCCAAAATAATATGACTGCAATTAAAGGGGTGTATACAACAACAATAAAAGAAGATGGTGTATATACAATAACAGCAACAGATAATAGTGGGAAAATTGAGACTGTAACATTTACAAGAGATACAATAGCTCCTACAATTAAATTAAATGGTATATTATCTACAGATAAAGATTTTAAAACATTATATAACGGAAGTGTAGAAGTATCATCAGACGATAAAACAACAGTAACATATGGAATTGTTGTAAAAAATCAAACTGAATTAGGTGTTATGCCTGAAAATAATATATTTACAGAAGCAGGAATATATACAGTAAGAGCAACAGATGCAGCTGGAAACCATAGTGAAATTACATTTACAATTGATAAAACAGCACCTTCTTTGAAAATCAATGATAGTGATATAATTAAACGTTATTATAACTTAAATGACAATAAAGAAAATAAAAATGAATTAGTATTGTCAGCAACAAAACAAAACGTAAAATATTATGAAGCAGATGGAATAACAGAAATCACTAATTTAACAATTACAGAAGATGGAACATATACAGTAATTGTAAAAGATATGGCTGGAAATGCAAGTGAACCTGTAACATTTACAAGAGATACAGTAGCTCCAACATTAGAAGTAAATAATGAAACAGCCAAAGATTTCTATAATTTAACAGATGCTAGTGATTTAGTATTATCAGCAAGTGAAGAAAATGTCAAATACTATGAAGCAGATGAAACAACAGAAATTACAAATTTAACAATCAATACAGATGGAACATATACAGTAATAGTAGAGGACATTGCCGGAAATAGAAGCAATCCAGTAACATTCACAAGAGATACAGTAGTACCAGAATTAAAAGTAAATGGAGAAGCAGTAAAAGATTTCTATAACTTAAATGATAATAAAGAAAATGGAAATAAATTAGTATTATCAGCAAGTGAAGAAAATGTCAAATACTATGAAGCAGATGGAACAACAGAAATTACAAATTTAACAATTAATACAGATGGAACATATACAATAATAGTAGAAGATGCAGCTGGAAACAGAAGCAATCCAGTAACATTTACTAGAGATACATTAGCTTCAAATTTAAAATTAAATGATAGTACTGAATTAAAAGACTATTATAATAATAAAAATGCCCAAAATGGTGTAATAGTATCATCAGATGATGAAAATGCTAAATTCTATTTAGTAAGCGGTGAAGTAGAGTCTGAATTAACAGAATTAACTATTACAGAAGATGGAACATATACAGTAAGAGTAAAAGATACAGCTGGAAATACAGTAGATCATACATTTACATTAGATAGAGTAAGCCCAACAATCAAAATTGGAGAAATGGTTCTTACAAATGGTGAAAAATATTATTATAATGATAGTGTTTATTTAACATATGAAGATACAGTAAGTGATATATTATCAGTAACTTCAAATGGTCAAATGATTCCAAATTTTGAAAACGGATTAGAAATTACAGAAAGTAAAGAGCATGTTGTAAAAGTAACAGATAAAGCAGGAAATGAAACAACAGTAACAATTATGATAGATGTAACTGCTCCAATTATAGAAGTTGGTGGAGATACTGAAAATCATAAAAGTGTTTATGGAGGAAATGTAACAGTAAAGATTATTGATGAAGAATCTGGAATAAAATCTATATTAGCAACTAGAGATGGAAGAGGTACTGTAGTAAGTCAGGATACAAAATTAAGAACAGATGGTTTGTATGTTATAACAGTAGAAAATAATGCAGGAGGAAGTACAACAGTAACATTTAGAGTAGATGGAACAGGCCCTGTTATTCAAATTAATGGTGAGACTGTAAAAGATTCTTATAATTTAACTGATGATAGTAATTTAGTGTTATCTGCAATAGATGATACAAATGTGACTTTCTATAGAGTTTTAAATGAAACAGAAACAGTACTAGATAATTTGACAATTAATTCAGATGGAACTTATGTAATAAAAGCTGTAGATGAAGCAGGAAATACTTCAACAGTAACATTTACAAGAGATACAGCAGTACCAGAATTAAAAGTAAATGGAGATGCAGTAAAAGATTTCTATAACTTAAATGATAATAAAGAAAATGGAAATAAATTAGTATTATCAGCAAGTGAAGAAAATGTCAAATATTATGAAGCAGATGGAACAACAGAAATCACAAATTTAACAATTACAGAAGATGGAACATATACAGTAATTGTAAAAGATATGGCTGGAAATGCAAGTGAACCTGTAACATTTACAAGAGATACAGTAGCTCCAACATTAGAAGTAAATAATGAAACAGCCAAAGATTTCTATAATTTAACAGATGCTAGTGATTTAGTATTATCAGCAAGTGAAGAAAATGTCAAATACTATGAAGCAGATGAAACAACAGAAATTACAAATTTAACAATCAATACAGATGGAACATATACAGTAATAGTAGAAGATGCAGCTGGAAACAGAAGTAATCCAGTAACATTTACAAGAGATACAGTAGTACCAGAATTAAAAGTAAATGGAGAAGCAGCAAAAGATTTCTATAATTCAACAGATGCTAGTGATTTAGTATTATCAGCAAGTGAAGAAAATGTAAAATATTATGAAGCAGATGGAACAACAGAAATCACAAATTTAACAATTACAGAAGATGGAACATATACAGTAATAGTAGAAGATGCAGCTGGAAACAGAAGTAATCCAGTAACATTTACAAGAGACACAACGGCTCCAACATTAAAATTAAATGATAGTACAAAATTAAAAGACTATTATAATAATAAAAATGCAGAAAATGGAGTAACAGTATCATCAGATGATGAAAGTGCTAAATTCTATTTCGTAAATGGAGAGGTAGAAACAGAATTAACAAATCTTACAATTACAGAAGATGGAACATATACAGTAAGAGTAAAAGATGAAGCTGGAAATAAAATAGATCATACATTTACATTAGATAGAGTAAATCCAACAATAAAAATAGATGGAAACATTATTACAAACGGGGAAACATATTATTATGATAATAATGTAATAGTAACAATTGAAGATGCAACAAGTGGTATTAATGCAGGAGCAACAAAAATCAATAATGTAGCATCTGTAATAGGAGCAGAAGGAATAGAAGTACAAAATGGAAAATATGTTATTAGTATTGAAGACAATGCTGGAAATAATGCAGAAGTAACAGTTATAGTAGATGCAGATAAACCAGTAATAGAACTAGATGACAGTACTACATTAAAGGATTTCTATGGAAAAGATGTAAAAGTAAAAGTATCAGATTCATTATCAGGAATTAAAACAATAGTAGCAGCAAAAGATGGTGTAGAAATCGAAGGATTCCAAGATGATATGACAAATAAAGATGATGTATATACAACAACAATAAAAGAAGATGGGGTATATACAATAACAGCTACAGATAATAGTGGAAAAACTGAAACAGTAACATTTACAAGAGATACAATAGCTCCTACAATTATGTTAAATGGTTTAAAATCAACAGATGAAGGATATAAGACTTTATTTAATACTAGTGTAACAGTAACTGCAGATGATAAAACTACACTTACATTCCATAAAGTAACAACAAAAGCATCTGAAGGTGTTGAAGAAGTATTAGAAGAATTACAAGAAAATCCAATATTTAGTGAAATTGGTACATATACAGTAAAAGTAGAAGATGCAGCTGGAAACAGTTCTTATGTAACATTTACAATTGATACATCAGTACCAAAACTTCTAGTAAATAATAAAGATGTAAAAGAAATTTATAATTTAAATGATTACAAGAATAATGGAAATAAATTTGTATTATCATCTAATAAAGAAAGTGTAAAATTCTATACAATCGCTGAAGATGGTACAGAAACAGAATTAACAAATCTTACACTTGATAGTAATCCAGATGGAGTATATACTGTAATTGTAGAAGATATAGCAGGAAATAGAAGTGATGCTGTAACATTTACAATTGACACAACAGTACCAAGTATTTTGATAAATGGGAAAGAAGAAAAAGATTATTATAATAAAGCAGATGGAGATTTAACTTTAACAGTAACAACAGTAGAAGAGGAAGTTACATTCTATGAAGTAACAGAAGAAACAGTAGATGGTGAGATAAAAGAAGTTTTAACTCCAATTACTAATGTAGTAACTGAAGAAGGTAATCATAAAATAGTTGCAATTGATAAAGCTGGAAACAGAAGTCAAGAAGTAACATTTATAGTAGATAGAACAGCGCCAGTTATGTTAATCAATACAGAAGCTCCAAAAGCATTCTATAATAAAGTAGATGGAGAGTTAAATTTTTCAGTTTCAAATACAGAAGCAAATGGAGTAAAATACTATAAAGTAACATATGTAACTGAAGAGATAGAAGGTAGTGAGGAAGTTACTACAAAAGAACAATTAGATGAAATAACAAATAATAAAATAACTACAGATGGAGCATATACTGTAATAGCAATTGATGCAGCTGGAAATAGAAGTGAAATAGTTGAGTTTACAAGAGATACAGAAGTTCCAAATTTAAAATTAAATAATAGTACTGAATTAAAGGAATATTATAATAATACAAATGCCGAAAATGGAGTAACAGTATCATCAGATGATGAGAGTGCTAAATTCTATTTCGTAAATGGAGAGGTAGAAACAGAATTAACAAATCTTACAATTACAGAAGATGGAACATATACAGTAAGAGTAAAAGATGAAGCTGGAAATAAAATAGATCATACATTTACATTAGATAGAGTAAATCCAACAATAAAAATAGATGGAAACATTATTACAAACGGGGAAACATATTATTATGATAATAATGTAATAGTAACAATTGAAGATGCAACAAGTGGTATTAATGCAGGAGCAACAAAAATCAATAATGTAGCATCTGTAATAGGAGCAGAAGGAATAGAAGTACAAAGTGGGAAAAGCATTATTAAAATAGAAGATAATGCTGGAAATGAAGCAACTGTAACTATTATAATAGATGAAACAGCTCCAATTGTAGAAGTTGATGGAGATACTGAAAATCATAAAAGTGTTTATGGAAAAGACATAACAGTAAAAATTAAAGATGAAGAATCAGGTGTTAAATCAATATCAGCAACAAGAGATGGAAATGTAATTGAAATAGATACTGATACAACATTAAAAACAGATGGATTATATATTATAACAGTAGAAAATAATGCTGGAGGAATTACAACAGTAACATTTAGAGTTGATGGAACAAATCCAATAATTAAATTAAATGATGTATTATCTACAGACGAAAATTTCAAAACAATCTATAATAGAAATGTAGTAGTTTCATCAGAAGATGCAACAACAGTAACATATGGAATTGTAGTGGAAGGTCAAAATGAATTAGATACTATGCCAGCTAATAATACATTTACTGATAATGGAACTTATACAGTAAGAGCGACAGATGAGGCAGGAAATTATAGTGACATTACATTCACAATTGATATGACAATACCAACACTTTTAATTAATGGAGAATCTGTAAAAGAATTTTATAATTTAAATGATAATAAAGAAAATGAAAATAAATTAGTCTTATCATCAAGCAAAGAAAATGTAAAATTTTATGAAGCAGATGGAATAACAGAAATAACAGATTTAACAATTGATACAGATGGAACATATACAGTAATTGTAAAAGATGAAGCTGGAAATGCGAGTGAACCTGTAACATTTACAAGAGATACAGTAGCTCCAGATATTATAATTGAAGGTGGAAATCTAATTATTGTAGAAAAAGGAAAAGAGATTAAATTTCCTACAGTAACAGCTATGGATGGAACAGTAGAATTAACTGTAACAGATGATCGTGAAACAGTTGGTGTAGATAATAATAATGCAGCAGACTATGTAATTACATTTACAGCAACAGATGAGGCAGGAAATGTAACTAACAAAAAATATACGATTAGAGTATTAAATTTAGATAAATTACGTCAAGAAGAAGCAAAACTTAGAGATTTAGAATATTTTGCGGACGATGAGGATATTTATGGTGTAATTAATGAAAATAAAAATGACTATACAGTAGAATCATGGGATGCAAAAAAAGATTTAATTGATGAATTAAATAATATTGTATCAGGCAATTCAGATATGGAATTAAAAGACATCACACAAGAATTTGTAGATGGAAAAATGAAAGAAATCGAAGCTACTAAGTTAGTAGCAAAAGAATTAGATAGAACAAAATATGAAGAACAAATCAATAAATTTGATTCTTTAGTAGAAGAAGATTATGAAGCTGATTCATGGCAAATAGCAGAAACATCTAGAAATCAAAGTATTGAAAATGTTAAAATTCAAAGTAAATTAAATGAAATTACATATCGTATAGAGCAAGACATTAAAAATTTAGTACCTGCAAATTTTGAAAGATATGTAACAACAACTGTATTACAACTTCAAACGAAGCTTTGGGACTATACAAGATCAGACTATACAAATGAATCTTATAATGAAGCTCAAGATAAAATAAATAATTTGAAATACCAAACTATATATTATGGTGGACCAATTAATGTAAAAAGTGAATATGATAAGATTTTAAAAGAAGTTGATCTTGATAAAATCTTAGTACCACTACCTATTAGTGATGAGCAAAAGAAAAGATTAGAAGATTTAAAAGCTGATTTAGAGAACAATTACAATGAAGAAGATTATACACCAGAATCTTGGAAAAAAGTGCAAGATGCAATTGCAGCAACAGATGCAGTTGTAGAAAAACCAGGATTAAGAAGTGAATTTGAAACAGCATTTGAAAATATTAATTTAAATGAATTAGTAGCATATCCAAAAGTATTGACTCAAAATTTAGTGACTTCAAATAGCACAAACTATGCTAAAGTAGAAGAAGATTTGATTTTAACATTTACTTCTAATACAACACTTGATTTAACAGAGAATAAAACAATTGTTATGATTAATGGTAAACTTGCAACTATAGAACCAACAGCAAATGGTTATCGTGCAACTGTAACAGTTGAAAAAAATGATACAAATGGAAATGTAAGTTATTCAATTACTTTAGTTGGAACAAATGGATTAACAGGAACTGTAGATCCAACCCAGACAGAAATAATTGTTGATACTAAAAAGCCATTTGTAAACGAAAAAGTAAAATCAGCATACAACTCTGATGTAAATCTTACATTTGATGATGAAACATCAGGTATTCAAAATGTAATATTAACAAAAGATGGAGAAGAAGTATCAGGTGTTAATTTAGATGAAAAAACAATAAGTATAGTAGCAAATGAATTAAATGAAGGTCATTATACATTAACATTAGTTGATAATGCTGAAAATAAAGAAGAATATACATTTGATCTTGATATTACAGATCCAGTTATTACAATCGGAGAAGAAACATTAGTTGATGGTAAAACATATTACTATAATCATGATATTACTTTAAATATTAGTGACTTAGTAAGTGGTATTTATTCAGTAAATGGTCAAACAGCAACAGAATTCTTAAATACATTAAATATTACAACTACAGGAACACATACTGTAACAGTAGTAGATAATGCAAAAAATGATATAGTTGTAACAATCATCTATGATACAGAAACACCAAAAGTATTATTGAATGGAGAAGAACCAAAAGCTGGTAAAAATTTATTTGAAGAAAATGTAATTTTATCTTCAAATAAAGATGCAATTGATAGATTTGAAATATTAACTGGAATTGATGAAGAAGGAAATCCTGTATATAGAACATTAACAGAAGAAGAATTAACATTTGTAAAAGAAAATAATGGTGAATATACAGTAAGAGTTATCGACAAAGCAGGAAATCCAAGTGATGACATTACCTTTGTAATTGATACAGAAAAACCAGTTGTTAAAGTAAATGGTGTAGTAGAAGAAACTGAAAATAGTGGTAAATTCTATAAAGATCCAGTAACGATAACAGCAGAAGATACAACAAATTTAGAATATCAAGTATATAGTATATTAGATGGAAAAGAAACTACTATTGAGATGCCAGAAAACAATACATTTAATGAAGAAGGAACTTATAAAGTAGTTGTTAAAGATGAATTAGAGCATAGCTTTACTGTAACATTTACTTATGATAAAACAGCTCCAACAATTAAATTAAATGGAGTTTCAAATACAGATAATGAGTTTAAAACTTTATTTAAAGACGTAGTGACAGTAGTAGCAGAAGATGCAACAACTGTAGAACTTAAATTAGTAGAAACAGAAGTAAATGAAGAAGGAGAACTAGTAGAAAAACTAGTAGATATGCCAAAAGATAATATCTTTGATAAAGAAGGTACTTATACAGTAAGAGCAACCGATTTAGCTCAAAATCAAACAGAAGTAACATTTACTTATGATAAAACAGCTCCAACAATTAAATTAAATGGAAAAACATCAAAAGATGAAGGTTATAAAACAATGTATAACGAAACTGTTAATGTAACAGCAGACGATTTAACTCTTTTAACATTCTATAGAGTAACAACTGAAGCAACAGAAGATACTGAAGAAGTTTTAGAAGAATTAAGTGCAAATCCAAGCTTTACTTTAGAGGGAACTTATACAATTAAAGTAGTAGATACAATTGGAAATAGTTCTTATGTAACATTTACAATTGATAAAGAAGTACCAACTATCCTAATTGGTGGTAATGCTCCAGTAGCTAATTATAATTCTACTTATAATGTAGAGAATAATAATGCATTAGTATTATCATCAAATAAAGAAAATGTAACATTCTATACAGTAGATGAGAATGGAACAGAAACAAAATTAACAAATCTTACAATCACAAATGATGGAACATATACAGTAATTGTAAAAGATGAAGCTGGAAATGTAAGTGAGCCTGTAACATTTACGAGAGATACATTCTTAGCAAATATTTTGTTAAATAATGAAGAGCCAAAAACTTATTATGATAAAAAGACAGAATCAGTTATTATTTCATTAGATAATAATGAAGAAGAAGTAATGTTCTATACAGTAGATAAGTTAGGAAATGAAACACAATTAGAAAATCTTACAATTACAAATGATGGAACATATACAGTAAGAATAAAAGATAATGCTGGAAATAGTAAAGAAGTAACATTTACATTAGACAAAAATGCTCCAGAAGTAATGGGAGTAAAACATGGTTCTAATTATTCAAATGACAAATTAACCATTATAGTAAAAGATGCAACAGAAATGACTGCAACACTAAATGGAGAAAAAGTTGATTTTGAATATGAAGAGACAGAAAATGGAATGTATCAATTTACTATTGAAGTATCAGAAGAAAGAGTGCATTCATTAGTAGTAACAGACGCTGCTAAAAACAAAACAACAGTAGCATTCATTATTGATAGAACAGCACCAAAAATATTTGGAGTTATTACAGAAAATGATGTGGAAACTACAATTGAAGATTTAAATGGAAAAGTATTTGATAAAGACATTACAGTAAAGTATAGTGATGACGGAAGATTCAAATCAGCAACCGTTAATGGAGAAGCATTTACTGATAGTAAAACTGTTAGTGAAGAAGGAATCTATACAGTTGTAGTAGAAGATAAAGCTGGAAATAAATCAGAGGTAACATTTACAATTGATAAGAAAGGACCAGAATTTACAAATGTAGAAGATGGAAAATCTTATAATATTTCAATATTTGAAAACGATGGAGGAATCATAATTACAGATAGAACACAAATAACTGTAGAATTAGATGAAACTATTTATACAAGTACTGAACAAAGTGATGGAACTCATAAATTAGTGATTCCAGTAGAAGTTGATGGTGATTATACAATTACTGCGAAAGATGCAGCAAACCATGAAACAACAGTAACATTTACTGTAGATTCAGAAGCACCAACAATTCAAATTAATGGTGAAAATCCAAAACTTTATTACAATAAAGAAGAAGGAAAAGCAGTTCTTTCAGCACTTAATAATGAAGAAGTAATATTCTATGCAGTAGATGCTGAAGGAAATAAAGCAGAACTTAAAAATACAACAATTACAGAAAATGGAACATATACAGTAATTGCAGTAGACAAAGCATTAAATGAAAGTGCTAGCGTAACATTTACAATTGATAAAGAAATTCCAACAATCTTAATCAATGGAGAAACTCCAGTAGATTATTATAATAAAGCAGATGGAAATGTAGTACTTTCATCAGATAAAGAAGTAACATTCTATTTAGTAAATGGTGAAAGTAAAACTGAGTTAACAAACTTAGTAATTACAAATGATGGAACTTATACAGTAGTAGCTGAAGATATAGCAGGAAATATAAGTGAATCAGTAACATTCACAATTGATAAAGAAATTCCAACAATCTTAATCAATGGAGAAGAACCAAAAGCTTATTATAATAAAGATGTAGAGAAAGTCATTCTTTCAGCACTTAATAATGAAGAAGTAACATTCTATACAATAGATGAAGAAGGAAATGAGACAAAACTTACAAGTTTAGAATTAACAGAAAATGGAACATATACTGTAATTGCAAAAGACAAAGCCTTAAATGAAAGTATTAGAGTAACATTTACAATTGATAAAGTAGTACCAACTATTAAAATCAATGGAAAAGCACCAGTAAGATATTACAATAAAAGAGATGGAAAAGCAGAACTTTCAGCAGATAAAGAAGGAGTAACTTTCTACTCAATTAGTGGTGAAAATAGAACTGCTCTTACAGATTTAGTAATTTTAACTGATGGAACTTATACAATCGAGGCAGAAGATGAAGCTGGAAATATAAGTAGCCAAGTTGTATTTACATTAGACACAGTAGCTCCAATTATATCTGGAGTAGAAAATACAGGTATCTATAATAAAGACTTAATTATAGAAGCAAATGAAAATGGTGTAGTATTTACAATTGGTGGTCAAACTTATATTGAAGGGGAAATCTATGGAATTGAAGGACAACATAATTTAGTTGCAACAGATATGGCTGGAAATACAACAAATATTACATTCTTACTTGATAAAACCGCACCAGAAATTACATTACCAAAAGAAGTAAAAGAAGAAAATGGTAAATATGTAATTGATGTAGAAGCTATAAAAGATGGAGGTTTATATACAGTTCCAACTGCAGAAGTAGAAGATAATCTTGATAAAGAGATAACTGAAGCTGAAGTAATTGGCGAAGTAAATCTAGGTCTTAAAGAAGAACAAACAATTGAATATGTAGCAACAGATATGGCTAAAAATACAACAAGAATTGAAGTAATAGTAAGAGTATCAGATACAACAAAACCAGAAATTAACTTAGAAAATGAAACAATTACAATTCCATATGGAACAAAATATCTTGATCAAAAACCAACAGCAACAGATAATTTTGATGGAGATATTTCATCAAGAGTAATAGAAGTAAGCAATAATGTAAATACTTATGTACCAGGAACATATTATATTGAATATTCTGTAACAGACTTGTCAGGAAATAAAGCAACAGCGAAAAGAACAATTATAGTAGAAAATGCAACTACTTCTAATATTATTGGTAGTTGTGAAGCAGGAGAAGACTGTTATAATATAAGTGAAAATGATAACTATGTATGGTATAGTGGACATTTATGGAGAATATTTAAAGTAAATGCAGATGGAACAATTAAGATGATTACAGAAGATTCAGTAGCTGGATTCTCATATGATGATGATTCTAATAGCTTTACTGGAAGTCATGCCGAAGAATGGTTAAATGATTACTTCTATGATTCATTAAATAACAGTAATAAAATTATCGCTGAGACAAATTATTGTAATAAAGTAGTAGGTAAAGATAGTCCAACAGCAACAAATACTTGTTCATCAAAATATCTTGTAAAAGCAAATGTCGGATTGTTGACAATTGATGAATATATTCTTGCTGGAGATAAAGATAGTTTCTTAAATAATGGAGATTACTTCTTTACAATGACTCCAGGATATACATTTGGTACTGAATATATTTGGGCTATTGAACTTGATGGTAAAAAAGTAAGAGGTCATAATGTTAAACAAACATATTCAATGCGTCCTGTTATTACAGTTAATAGCAATGTAAACATATCTGGTGGAACTGGAACAAAAGAAAATCCATATCGTCTTGAAGGAGATGAAAGTGGAAATGCCAAGACAGCTTTAAATAAACGTTTCTCAGGTGAATATGTTAACTTTGCAGGATATACTTGGCGTATTGTAGTAACAAAAGATACAACAAGACTTATTACTGATACATACTTTATGAAAGATGGAGAATATGTAAGAAGTTCTTATGGATCAACAAATTTATTTAATACAACTGAAGAAGGAAGTATTGGATATTACTTAAATACTACAGTATTAAATGATTTGTTCCCAGATAAGAATTCAGCAGAATATAATGCATTAGTAAAGAATGCTTTATGGCATTATAATCCTTATGCTGAAGGAGAAAATCCAATAGATACAACTCTTAGAAGTGGAACTAACAAATTAGAAGCAGCAATTGGATTACCTCGTATTGGAGAATTGATGAGTGGAAACAGTTCTACACTTCCTGAATATAATTTAGCAATTTGGACATTAAATCCTGTAAAAGGAACTACTACTAGTGCTTGGAATATTAGTTGGGCTGGAACAATTGGTACAAATACAGTTGACCAACCAAGAAGAATTAGACCAGTAATAGAATTAAAATCAAATGTAATGATTAAATCAGGAAATGGTACTTATCAGAATCCATATGAATTAGACTTATAATTCTAGAAAAGAAATCACTATAAAAAGTGATTCTTTTTTTGAAATAAATTGACGAACAAATGTACTTTTTGATAAAATAGTATTTAGAGAGAAGGTGTAGACTGTGAATTATGTTCCATTATATATAAAAACAGATAACTCTTTATTATCAAGTTTAATTACAATAAAAGATTTAATTACTTATGCAGAAAATAATAACATAAGAGCATTAACAATTACAGATACTAGTATGTATGGAGCAATAGAATTTTATTATGAATGTAAGAAACATAGTATAAAACCAATTGTTGGAATTGAACTATCAATAGATACATTGCCACTTATTCTTTATTGTAAAAATTACATTGGATATCAAAAATTGCTAAAGTTAGAAACAATAAGAAGTGAAAGAGATGTAACATTATTAGATTTGAATCAATTTTCTGATGAGTTAATTTGTATTGTTCCATTTAAAAGTAGCTTTTTATATCAAGAATTAAAAAAAATATTTTCTGATATTTATATTGGATATAGTAATATAGAGGAAAGAGAACAAGTAAAAGCATATAATTCAAAATTAGTGTATTGTAATCCTATTTTGTATTTCGAAAAAAAAGAGTCAGAATATTTAAAATATCTAATTGGGATAAAAGAAGGAGTTATATTAGAAAATATTAACTTTGAAAATAAAGATTATTCTTTTCCTTTATTAGAAGAAATAAAACAAAAATATTCAATTGATTTAGAAAATAACAAAAAAATATTAGAAAATTGTAATTTAGAAATAGAAACAGAAAAAAATTTATTACCTATTTACGAATGTCCAAATGGAGAAAATGCTATATCTTATTTAAAACAATTATGTAAAGAAGGGCTAAAAAGAATTTTTGGTGATACAGTATCAATAAAATATATAGAACGTTTAAAATACGAATTAACAGTTATTGAAGAAATGGGATTTTGTAATTATTTTCTAATTGTTTGTGATTATGTTAAATATGCAAAGGAACATGATATATTGGTAGGACCAGGTAGAGGAAGTGCTGCGGGTTCATTAGTAGCTTATTTACTTAATATAACTACTATAGATCCAATTAGATATAATTTAATGTTTGAACGCTTTTTAAATGCTATGCGTATTACTATGCCAGATATTGATGTCGATTTTGAATATACTAAAAGAGATCAAGTAGTGAAATATTGTACAGAAAAATATGGAAATAAAAAAGTGGCTTCAATCATTACATTTGGAACATTAGGTTCAAAGCAAGCAATTCGTGATGTAGGAAGAGTTATGAATATCAAATTAACACTAATAGATACAGTATGTAAGTTTGTAGATTCTAGAAATTCATTACAAGAAAATTATCAAAATAATTATAAATTACAAGAAATATTAAAACATAATCAAGAACTAAAAAAACTATATCATATTGCAATTCGATTAGAAGGATTGAAAAGACATACTAGTATTCATGCTGCTGGGATTGTTATGTCACAAAAAAATTTAGACGATGTAATACCACTTCACAAAAATGGAGACAACTACTTAACAGGTTATTCAATGGAATATCTAGAATCATTAGGATTACTTAAAATGGATTTTTTAGCCCTACGTAATTTAACACTTATCTCTGATACATTAAAAGATATTCCAGATGACTTAACATTTGATACTATTCCAGTAGGTGATGAAAAAGCATTTTCTTTATTTACAACAGTAAATACAATGGGAATTTTCCAATTCGAAAGTGATGGAATGAAAAATTTTTTACGAAAATTTAGACCAACAACATTTGAAGATATATTTGCTGCTTTAGCCTTATTTCGTCCAGGACCAATGAATAACATTGATTCCTATATTAAAAGAAAACATGGAAAAGAAAAAATAGACTATTTACATCCTGATTTAAAGAAAATATTAGAAAATACTTATGGTATTATTATTTATCAAGAACAAATTATGTCTATTGCAAATATTTTAGCAGGTTATTCATTAGGAGAAGCAGATATATTAAGAAGAGCTATGAGTAAAAAAAAGGAAGAAGTATTATTACAAGAAAAAGATAAATTTATAAAACGTTCAGTAGAAAGAGGTTACACACTTGATATAGCAACAAAAATATATGATTTGATTTTAAAATTTGCCGACTATGGATTTAATCGTGCACATTCAGTAGCTTATGCTATGATTTCTTATAGAATGGCTTATCTAAAAGCTCATTATCCATTATATTTTATGAAGCAATTATTAAATATGCATATTGGAAGTATAAAAACAAAGGAATATATTTATGAATGTAAATTAAATAATATTGACATATTAAAACCAGATATTAACAAAAGTGGTACAGAATATATAGCAGAAAAAAATGGAATTCGTTTTCCTCTAACAGGTATCAAAAACCTTGGTGTTAATGTTGTAAATTTCATAATAACAGAAAGAGAAAAAGGAGAGTTCACAAGCATTTATGACTTTATAAAAAGAACATATGGAAAAACAGTAAATAGTAAAACAGTTCAAAGTCTAATAAATGCAGGGTGTTTTGAAACTTTTGGACTTAATAAAAAAACTTTAACAAATAATATAGACTTAATTATCAATTATGGAGAATTAGTAAAAGATTTACCCGAAGAATATGCATTAAAACCAGAATTAGAAATAGTTTCAGAATATCCCAACAATGAGTTAATGGAAAAAGAATTAGAAATGTTTGGATTTTATTTAAGTAATCATCCAGTAACAGAGTATCGTTTAAAATTAAATGAACATATTATGTTATCAGAAATAGAAAATTATTTTGACAGAACAATTACTGTTATTACATATATAGATAAAATAAAAGAGGTTGGAACTAAAAATAAAGATAATATGTGTTTTGTCACAGGTAGCGATGAAATTACAACATTAGATATCGTATTATTTCCAAAAGTTTATAAAAAATATCAAAATATAAAAGTAGGTAACATTATAAAAATAACAGGAAAAATAGAAAAAAGATTTGATAAATACCAACTTATTGCAAATGTACTTGAAATATTAGAGTAATGTTTTAGTGATAAATGATAGAAAAAATATGAAAAATATGTTATACTAATTGCCAAGGAGGGACAGTAAAATGAAAAAAGGAATAATGATATTATTATTTTGCATTTTTATAGGAATAGTAACAGGATGTGGTTCAAAAGAAAAAGAAAGTGTGCAAGATAAAACAGTAACTTGTACACTATCACAGAATTTTTCATCTTATGAAATTAAATCAACATATACAATTTATAGTAAAGGAGATGCTGTAGATAAAGTTGAAATTTCTGAAACTGCTACATCTGATAATGAGGAAATTATAAATTCATTAGAAACAGCATTTAACGCACAATATACAACATTAAATAATAAATATAATGGATATACAAATACAGTTACAAAAAATGGTTCAAAAGTAGAAAATAAGGCAACAGCTGATTATAATGAAATCGATATCAATAAATTTATTGAAGATAACGAATTATTAAAAGAATATGTAAATAGTGATAATCGTTTAACACTTAATGGAATAATTGCATTTTATGAAGGAAATAATGCTACTTGTGAAAAATAATATAAAATAGATTTAGAATAAATGCTTGTCATTTATTCTTTTTTTTATTATAATAAATATAAGAAGATAGGTGAATAGAATATGAATAAAAAAGGTTTTACATTAGCAGAATTATTAGGTGTTATTACAATATTAGCAATGTTAGCGCTTTTAGTAACTCCTGTAGTAACAAAAACCATAAAGAATAATAAACAAAAGTTATATAATATTCAAATTAGTGAAATAGAAAAAGCAGCTTATAATTATGCAATAAAAAATACAGATGTATTACCTGAAGAAGGCGTTACAATTGTTGTTACTTTAGGAGAATTAAAAAAAGAAGGACTAATTGACAAAGAGGTTCGTAATCCAATTACAAAAGAATTATTTTCAGATGATTTGAAAATTGAAATTGGAAATATAAATAATCAATACACTTATACTGTTTTAGATGAAGAAGCAAATGAAGAGAAAGAATAGAAGTAAAGGAAATGCTTCTTTTTTCATAATTTATAAAAAATCTCTTTCTCGTATTCTAAAATATTGATATAATAGTATAAGAATATAAGGTGATAGTATGAATAAGACTAAGATAATAGCAACCATAGGACCAGCAAGTAAGTCAAAAGAAACATTAAGAGAATTGGTAGTAGGAGGAATGGATGTAGTTAGAATCAATATGAGTCATGCAACTCATGAATTTGCTACAGAAGTAATTCATTACATCAACGAATTAAATGAGGAATTAAATACAAATGTGTCAATTATGATTGATTTAGAAGGACCAAATGTAAGAACAGGAAAATTTGTAGGTGGAAAAGCCTTTTTAACACTCGGTGATAGAGTTCGTATTTATATGGATGAATTAGTTGGTGATAGTACTAAATTTAGTATCAATTATCCAGGGTTATTGAATGATGTACCTTATAATAGTATTATTAAAATGAATGATGGAATGATTGAATTACAAGTATTAGAAAAGGGAACAAACTATTTACTTTGTGAAGTATTAAAAGAAGGAATTATAGAAAATCATAAAGGAGTAAATATACCTGGTATTAAACTCTCTATGCCTTTTATTAGTAAAAAAGATTATGAGGATATTTTATTTTCAAATAGGATGAAAATAGATTATTTAGCCCTTTCTTTTGTATCAAGTGCAGAAGATGTATTATCAGTAAATGATATTTTAATTGATTTAAATAATGATCATATTGGAATTATATCAAAAATAGAAAATGAAAGTGCTGTAAATGAAATAGATGAGATTATAAAAGTTAGTGAAGGCATTATGATTGCTCGAGGAGATTTAGGAGTAGAAGTACCTATGGAGAGAGTCCCTAGTATTCAAAAGAATATTATTAGCAAATGTCATAACATAGGAAAAGTAAGTATCGTAGCAACAGAAATGTTAGCTACTATGGAACATAATATTAGACCAACTAGGGCTGAAGTATCTGATGTAGCTAATGCAGTATTAGATGGAGCAGATGCTGTTATGTTATCAGGAGAAACAACAGTAGGAAAATATCCAACAGATACATTATCCATTATGGAGAAAATTATAGATTCAGCTGAAGAAGACTTAGATTATTTATCTTTACTTGATAAAGCAATGAGAACAGAAAAGCAAGATATTACGGGAATGATAGCTTATAGTGTTGTAGAATGTGCTGATAGATTAAAATGTAAAGCCATTATTGCTCCAACTATTAGTGGATATACAGCACGTAAAATGAGTCGTTTTAGACCAAGTTGTCCAATTATAGCTGTAAGCCCTGATAGAAGTACAGTAAAAAGTTTAAATCTTCATTTTGGAGTTACCCCAATATTTATTGAAGATTTAAGTACTTTTGATAAAATTATAAAAAAATCAAAAGAAATAACCAAAACACTTATGGATACAAACGAAGGAGATAAAATTATTGTTACAGGTGGTTATCCATTTAAAGAAGTTAAACATACAAATTTTATGAAAATAGAAGAATTTTAAAAAGGTGGTGAAAATGTGTATAATTTAGGAAATCAATTTCAAGTAAGCTATGATTTAGCTTTTATGAATCCAAAACAAATTTTAAAAGGCGAAAAATATCGAATTACAGTATTAACAGAAAGTTTGATTCGTTTAGAATATAACGAAAAAGGATTATTTGAAGATAGACCAACAAATTTAATATGGTATCGTTTGTTTCCTGATGTTACATTTTCTAAAAAAGAAGATGAACATAATTTAGAAATAGAAACAAATTATTTTAAATTATCTTATTCAAAGGAAAAAACATTTATAGGAAGTAAAATAAATCCTACTTCTAATTTAAAAGTAGAATTAAAGAATACAGGAAATAGCTGGTATTATGGTCATCCAGAAATAAAAAATTTTGGAGCTCCTAATACAGATTTGCTAGATAACAAATGGAAAAATTCTAAAAAAGCTTTATATTCAGTTGATGGATTTGCTAGTATTGATGATTCTAAAACAGATATATTAAATGAAAATGGAACATTATCAGCTCGTGTAGATTCAGGAATCGATATTTATTTATTTTGTTATAATAAAGATTTTGAGTTGTGTTTAAAAGATTATTTTTTATTAACTGGAAGTCCTACTCTAATACCTAGATACGCATTAGGTAATTGGTGGAGTCGTAATATTATGTATAATGATGATAATTTAAAAGATTTAATTGACGATTTTCACAAAAATGAAATTCCTATCTCAGTATTATTATTAGATAAGGATTGGCATGTAAGAACTTATGAGAAAAACAAGCATTTAATGACTGGTTTCACCTGGAACAAAGAATTATTTAAATCACCAGTTGATATGATTACATATTTACACTCAAAAGGAATTTATTTAGGACTTAATATTAGTCCTATGGAAGGATTTTATCCAATTGATGAATATTACGAAAAGGCCAAAGGATATTTAGGATCTGATAAAAGTGGAATTATTCCATTTAATGTATTTGATCCAAAAGTAATAGATGTTTATTTGAAATTATATATACATCCATTAGATGTATTAGGTGGAGATTTTTATTGGATTGATTATTTTGATAGTAAACGATTAGATGAATTACAACTTTTAAAACATTATCATTTTTGTGATATGAAAAGAGATTCAAAAAGAAGACCAATGGTACTTGCCAGAAATACATTTGTAGCTGCCCATCGTTATCCTGTATTATATTCTGGAAAAACAATAGTAGGATGGGATACACTAAAAAAAATTCCACTTCATAATGCAGCAGCCGCTAATATAGGAGTTAGCTTTTGGAGTCACGATATTGGAGGATATTTTAAAGGCATTGAAGATAGTGAATTATTTACTAGGTATGTTCAATTAGGTGTTTTTTCACCAATTATGAAATTTGGTGCAGAAGCTGGAAAATATTATAAAAGAGAACCTTGGCGTTGGAGTTTAAAAACATATGGAATAACAAAACAATACTTACAATTACGTCATAGACTTATTCCGTATTTGTATACAGAAGCATATCGTTATCATAAAGAAGGAAAACCTCTTGTTAAACCTATTTATTATGAATACCCAGAAATGTATGATGATCCATTATATAAATATGATTATTATTTTGGCAATTCATTCTTTGTATCGCCAATTGTAACAAAAAAAGACTATGTCATGAACCGAGTCATTCATAAATTTTTTATGCCAGAAGGAATATGGTTTGATTTTGTAACAGGGAAAAAATTTAGTGGAAATAAAAATTATACAACATTTTTTAGAGATCAAGACTATCCCGTATTTGTAAAAGCAGGCTCTATTATTCCTCTTGGAAATAATGAAAATTTAAATGATACAACTCCTCCAAAAGATTTAGAAATTCAAATTTTTCCAGGCGCAAATAATGTATATACACTTTATGAAGATGATGGTATTAGTGATTTATATCAAAATGAATACTATATAAAAACTTCGATTGATTATAATTATATGCCAAATAATTATACAGTTATTATTAGACCAACAGAGGGAAAAAGTGGCATTATACCTAATACAAGAAATTATAAATTTCGTTTTAGAAATACCAAACAAGCAGAAGATGTTACTATTTATTTTAATAATTCAAAAATGGGTTATGAATCACATGTAGAGGGTCCTGATTTTATTGTTGAAGTAAAAGAAGTTAGTACACTTGGACAATTAACTGTTATTTGCAAAGGAAATGATATTGAAATAGACGCAGTTAGGTTAATCAATGAAGATATAGAAGGAATTATAAGTGATCTGCAAATAGAAACAGAGCTAAAAGAACAGATAGATAAAATACTATTTAATCCAGATTTTTCAATAAAGAAAAAAAGAATTGAGATTCGAAAAATGGGAAATAAAGGAACATTAGAGTGGAAATTCATGAAATTATTCTTAAAATTGTTAGAATATATTGACCAAATGTAGAAATTTATATTATAATAAGTGACAAGGATTTGTTCCTAATATATATGAAAAACAAAAAATAAGAGTAGTAAGAAAAAAGAAATAGAAAAGAGAGCAGATGGTTGGTGAAAATCTGAGTATTTACTTTCTGAACTTGCTTATTTTGTTCTGAAGAAGCGGAAACTCTCCGTTATAAGAGTAAAGTGCATAATGAAAGTATTATGAAGTAAGGTGGTACCGCGGATGTTTTCCGTCCTTATATCATAATACTTTTTTGTATTAAAGATAGAAAGGAGATGATATTTTGTGAGTAAGGGTTTAATGATTAGAAGTAGTAGTGCTGAATTTCTAATATTTGAAAAACAAACCTATGATAAAAGAATTCAAGTAAAATTAGAAGATGGAGATTTATGGTTAACGTAAAAATCAATTGAAGAGCTTTTTAATATTAGTAGAAATAATATTACTGTGCATATTACTGAAATATATAATACTTATGAATTAGATGAAAGTTCAACTAGTAAGAAATTCTTACTAGTTCAAAATGAAGGTAATGGAGAAGTAAAAAGAAATGTTTCGTATTACAATCTTGATATGGTAATTTCTATTAGATATAGAGTAAATTCAGAAAGAGCAATTTAATTTAGAAGATAGTCAATCTTATATATTGAAAGAATTTTCTAAAAAAGTTTATATAATTGATAAAAAGAGAATGGCAAATATTACATTTTTTGATGAAGACGATTATGACTCTTTACTTGCGGAAATAAGAAAAATAAGATTATTTGAAAGAAGATTTTATCAAAAAGTGACTGATATATATGTTACGATTGTAGATTATGATTCTAAATCTCCAACTGCTATTAAATTTTTTAAAAAGATTTAAAATAAAATGCATTATGCAGTATCTCATAAAACAGCAACAGAAATAATTTATAGTAGAGCAGATGTTGATAAGGAGCGTATGGAATTAACATCTTGGAAAGTATGTCCAATATGACAAGATTAACAAAATTAACTGAGTTATTTTAAAGGGATAGTAAAAAATAATCATATTAAAATATTTGAAAAAAATGATACAAATAATAAAGATAATTTTGTTATAATAATATCAATGCTAGGAGGATAGGAATGTTAAAGAATAATGAAAATAGTGATTTATTAATTTATGAAAATGATAATGATATTAAAGTTGAAGTTGTTTTACAAAACGAAAATGTTTGGATGACACAAGAACAAATTGGTAAATTATATAATAAATCTAAATCTACAATAAATGAACATATTAAAAACATATATGAAGAAAATGAACTTTTAGAAGTTAACACCATGAGAAAATTCGGAATTTCCGAATTTTCTACTAAACCAACTAATTTTTATAATCTTGAGTTAATAATTGCTGTTGGATTTCGTGTTAAATCAAGTAATGGAACAAAATTTAGAATGTGGGCAAATGAAAAATTAAAAGAATATCTTGTAAAGGGATATAATATTAATGTTGAACGTTTTAAAAATAATGGTTTTGATCCTTATTTTGATGAATTATTAGATAAAATTCGTGATATAAGATCTAGTGAAAAGGTTTTTTGGAGAAAAATTTTAGACATATATTCTACATCAATAGATTATAATCCTAAACAGGAAATAACTATCAATTTCTTTAAAACTGTGCAAAATAAAATGCACTATGCAGTTTCAAATAATACGGCAGCTGAAATAGTATTTAATAGAGTAGATAGTAATAAAGAAAATATTGGTCTCACTAATTTTAAAGGTGATATGCCTACTAGAAAGGAAACAGAAATAGCTAAGAATTATTTAACATTAGAGGAATTACAAATATTAAATAGGCTTGTTTCAGCATATCTTGATGTCGCGGAGATTAATGCATTAAAGCATAAAACTATGACTATGAAAGATTGGGTTGGAGAATTAGATGGCTTTTTGACAATGACACATAATGATATTTTAAATTCAAAGGGAACAGTATCACATGAAGAAGCTTTAAGAAAAGCTCATAAAGAATATGATAAATATATGCAAACACATTTAACTCAAGCAGAAAAAGATTATTTGGAAATTATGAATATTGAACTAAAGGAATTAAATAAAGATAATTAATGTCATTTTAGGACAAAGCTTATGTAAAAATTCTCTGAACGTAAAAATATTAGAAACAGATGTGGTAATTGCCAAAAATTATTTAACAAAAAATGAGTTAAAAAGTTTAGAATTAATCATTTCAGCATTTTTTGATTTAGCAGAAAATAGAGCAAAAAGACATATACTACTGATAATGATGATTGAGCTAGAATAGATAAATTTTTATTAGTAGATGATTTAGATGTATTAAAAGAAGCTAGTAAGATATTTCATGAAATTGCTTGTGGCAAAGCATTAACAGAATTTGAAAATATATTTTCTCTTGCTAATATAAGAAGAATATGCGAATTTTACAAGATACATCTGATTTGGGCAACAGTGACGATTGAATTATCTTAGAATCATTTTCAAAAAATAATAAAAGTTAAGAGAAAAGAAGAAAATGAAGATTCAAGCGAATGATGGAGGTTAGCTATGGAAAGAATTATTGTAACAATTATTGTCTTTTTATTTCTATATCTACTGTACTTTTTTACAGTAATTAGAAATAAAAAGAAACTAGAAGATATTTATAAGAGTGGACAAGCATCTTTTATTATTAAAAGATATCAATTAGATGTGTCAAAAATAAATAAAAAGGTATTTGCGCAAACAATTGCACTTATAAATAGTTTTATAATTGCAATTACCTTTTTAATAACAGATTTTATAGCAAATTTTATCTTAAAATTTTTAATAGGATTTATATTATTAGTACCCCTTATTTTATTTAGTTATCATATGATAGGAATATATTATAAAAAGAAAGAAGTGAAAAAAACATGTATGATTATAAAAAAATAGAAGAAAAATGGCAAAAATATTGGGAAGAAAACCATACCTTTATAGCACATAATAAAAGCGATAAACAAAAATATTATATTTTAGTGGAATTTCCGTATCCATCAGGAGCAGGACTTCATGTAGGACATGTAAGGAGTTATACTGCACTTGATACTTTAGCACGTAAAAGAAGAATGGAAGGATACAATGTATTATTTCCAATGGGATGGGATGCATTTGGAGCACCAGCAGAACAATATGCAATTAAAAATCATATTCATCCAAGTGTTGCTGTTAAAGAGAATATCAAAACATTTAAAGGACAAATTCAAAGTCTTGGTATTTCTTATGATTGGAGTCGTGAGTTTTCAACAACAGATCCAGAATATTATAAATGGACACAGTGGCAATTTTTAAAATTTTATGAACATGGACTTGCTTATAAAGATAAAAAAAATATCAATTGGTGTCCAAACTGTAAAACAGGACTTTCTAACGAAGACTCTAGTGGTGGAGTATGTGAAAGATGTGGAAGTAAAGTTGTTCAAAAAGAAAAAGAACAATGGATGCTTCGTATGAGTGATTATGCGAAACAGTTATTAGATGGACTTAATGATAACCATTTTCAAGATAGAATTAAGACAGCACAAATCAATTGGATAGGAAAAAGCACAGGAGCAGAAGTAGATTTTAATATTAAAGATTCAGATGAAAAATTAAAAATTTATACAACAAGACCAGATACATTATATGGAGTAACATTTATGGTAGTAGCGCCAGAACATCCGATGATTGAGAAAATGAAAGATAGAATCAAAAACTATAATGAAATAGTAAAATATAAAGAAGTTTCTAGTATGAAAACAGAATTTGAAAGAACTGAACTAGTAAAAGAAAAAACAGGAGTAAAATTAGAAGGTATAGAAGCAATTAGTCCGATTACAGGAGATTTGATTCAAATATGGACAAGTGACTATGTTATGATGCATTATGGAACAGGCGCCATTATGGCAGTACCAGCTCATGATGGTCGTGATTATGAGTTTGCTAAGAAATTTAATATTCCAATTATTCCAGTTATAAAAGGTGGAGATGTTACAAAAGAAGTTTATACAGGAGATGGAGAAAGAATTAATTCTGGCATTTTAAATGGAATTAGTAATAAAGAAGAAGCCATTCATAAAATGTTAGATTATTTAGAAGAAAAAGGAATTGGACATAAAAAGACAAATTATCGTCTTCAAGATTGGGTATTCTCTCGTCAAAGATTCTGGGGAGAACCAATTCCAATGATACATTGTGATAAATGTGGCTATGTACCTGTTCCAGAAAAAGATTTACCAGTATTACTACCTGATGTAGCTCATTATGAACCAACAGAAGATGGAGAAAGTCCTTTAGCTTTAATCAATGATTGGGTAAATGTAGCTTGTCCAAAATGTGGAGGAAATGCTAAAAGAGAAACTGATACAATGCCAAACTGGGCAGGTTCTAGCTGGTACTTTCTACGTTATATGGATTCTAATAATGAGAAAGACTTTGTATCAAAAGAAGCTCTTAATTATTGGGGAAAAGTAGATTGGTATAATGGTGGAATGGAACATGCAACTAGACACTTATTATATGCACGTTTTTGGAATCAATTCTTATATAATATAGGACTAGTTCCAAATAAAGAACCATTTGAAATTCGTACTGCTCATGGAATGATACTTGGAGATAATGGAGAAAAAATGAGTAAATCAAAAGGAAATGTCATCAATCCAAATGACATTGTAGAAGAAATGGGAGCAGATGCACTTCGTACTTATGAAATGTTTATTGGAGATTATGAAAAAGAAGCTGCTTGGAGTACAAATGGACTTAAAGGATGTAAACGTTTCTTAGATAGAGTTTGGAAATTAGGAGAATCTTTAAATTCTAATTCTGGATATAGTCTAGAAACACTTACTCATCAAACAATTAAAAAAGTAACAAATGATATTGAAAATATGAAATACAATACAGCAGTTTCAGCTTTGATGATTTTAATTAATAATTATGAAAAATTAAATTCTATTACAAAAGACGATTATCGTATTTTCTTACATTTATTAAATCCAATCGCGCCACATATTACTGAAGAATTAAATGAAGTATATGGCTTAGGAAAACCACTTTGTGAATCTAGTTGGCCTACTTATGAGGAGTCTAAAACTGTAGAAAATACATATGAGATGATTGTACAAGTAAATGGAAAAGTAAGAGGAAAACTTGTAGTAGAGACAAATACGGCAAAAGAAGAGATGGAACAACTAGCTAAAGAAATTGATAATGTAAAGAAAAATATAGAAGGAAAAGAGATAGTAAAAATAATTACTGTTCCTAAGAAATTAGTAAATATTGTTGTGAAATAATAAATTTTACATATACTAAAATAGTGTGATTTATTTTTCACACAAAATAAATAAAAGATGATTTTTGTCATAAATTATAGTATATTATTGCCACAAGAAGAAATAGCAATTAGTAAATGTTAAATTCCAGATGGTGCAGGATATAAAACATTTAGGTCAAAAAATGTTAAAAACTTTATCTATATTGGTAAAGTTTTTTTATTAACTTTTTCTTTTCTAATTTCTTATAAAACATAAGACAATAATAGCATTTTACAATAATTTATGAAGAATAAAAAATATGATTTATGCTTACAAAAGCAAAAAAAAGTGTTACAATAATAGTTAAGTTTTTCGCATAAAGATTTGTGGGGGAATAGATATCAATCAAAGAAATTGGACAGAAGAAGAAATCAATATTTTAAGAGAATATGCTAGTAAATGCCATTATACAGAGTTAACTAAAGTTCTTCCAAATAGGACACTTGGAGCAATTAAAGGCAAGGCAAAAGAGTTAGGATTAGAACTAAAATTTAAAAATAGAACAAAATGGACT
>CANSDD010000007.1 GCA_947645535.1 uncultured Mycoplasmatota bacterium | reverse complement strand
TAGTCTTTCATAATTGTCAATACATTTTTTGAAAGTTTTTAAGCGATTGCCATAATTTTTTTGACTTTACTTGATTAAATATGTTAGAATGAAATTATCATAGGGGGAATGGGAATGGATTTATTCAAATTAAAAGTGATAAGAATTTTATTTAATATCAATACTTCATTAGTAAAAGATATGAATGTATGGAAAATATCAGATAAAGATATTTTGATAGAATATATTTTCGATCATTTAAATGATCAAAATGTTGATACTTTTTATTATTATTTTAAAGAATCTTTTCCAAATACTTATTTAGATTTATTAAAATCGCATTTTACTACAATTATAAAAGTCATGGATTTTCCAACCTCTTATATATTAGATTGTTATGAAAAATTTGGATTTTATTTTATTGAAGTTCATTTAGAAGAAATAGAAAGTTTATTAGATTTATTTGAATATAGAGAAGTGATGATGAAATTAAAAGATAGAGAAAATAGTTTGAATAAAAAATTAGAAACGTTAAGTCCTATTTTATATCAATTTTATGATGCTATAAAATTGGATGATAAAGCTTCTTATTTTAATTATTCTATTTTTTTGCCTTTATTACAAGTACATATAGATGATTATTTAAAAAGTATACAAAAAACATTATTTTTAGATAAATCATTAGAAGTTCAATATTTAGATTCAGGAAGTAGTAGAGTGGTATTTGATGTAAATGAGAAAATTGTAAAATTTTCTACTATTTCCAATTTTTTTCCAATTTATATGCATTATCGTATGAATGAATTTTATGTGCGAAAAAAATTAAATTTAAAAACAGGATATATTCTTTTAGAAATATGTCCAAAAGGAGATCTTGCACAAGTAACGGAGCAAGATATTAAGGATGCTCTTTATGATTTAAAAGGTGCTGGACTAATTGTAACTGATAAACATTATGCTCAAAATTTTGCTTATTTTGAAGAAGATGCTGATTTATGTTTTCAAGATGTAGATGGAATTATAGAATATCGAGAAAAAGAGTTTAGTCAATCTTATCAAAAGAAAAAAGTAAAGTTGATTGATCATGAATATGTTTATGATCAAAATGATCCAAATAAGTGTTGGATTAATGTAAAAAAAATATAACTATTTTAATGTAATCTATTTACATAATTATACAAAAACATCGAATCAATTTAATTGAAACGATGTTTTAAAATAAAGAATATAAAAATAAATAGTTTATTTGATAGTTAAGTGTACTAATAAATACTCTATTTTTGATTATGAACGAGGTAGTAATAAAACTAGCACTAATAAAAAATTACTATACAAGTATCTTGCCTAAGATATTAATTAAGCTTTGTTATTTGTCTCTCATAACTCTTTGCACTAATTCATCTAATTATTACATTTTGTATCATTTTTAATGTAGTGATGTCAATATTTATTATGAAAACATTCTATTATAATAGTATACCTAATTTACGAACATATTTTCATATAAATTATTTACAAATAATTTATAAATTGTTATAATATATAATATATTCAAGAAGGTGATGGTATGGAGCGAATTATTTTTCATATTGATGTAAATAATGCTTTTTTATCTTGGTCAGCAATTGATTTATTAAATAGAGGATATCAATATGATATTCGAAATAGTTATGCAGTAATAGGTGGAGATGAAAAAGCAAGACATGGAATTGTACTAGCGAAATCAAATGCAGCAAAAAAGATGGGGATTAAAACAGCAGATACATTATATAGTGCTAGAAAAAAATGTCCTGCTCTTCGGGTATATCCTTCTAATTATGCTTTTTATAAAGAAATGTCTCATAAATTATTTGAATTACTTAATAAATATTCACCAGATATTGAAATCGCTTCTATCGATGAATGTTATTTAGATTATGGAAAAGTAAAAAATTTATATGGAGATGAATTAGAATTTGCCAAAAAAATTCAAAAAGAAATTTATGATACACTTGGATTTACTGTAAATATTGGAATTGCCAATAATAAATTATGTGCGAAAATGGCCTCTGATTTTTCAAAACCATATAAAATTCATACCCTTTATAAAGAAGAAATAGAAGAAAAAATGTGGCCTTTATCAGTAGATGAATTATTTGGAATTGGTAAAAAAACAGCGCCTAAACTACACGAGCTTGGAATCCATACGATTGGAGACTTGGCTAGAACTGATTGTATAAAATTAGAAAAATATTTTAAAAATAGTGCAGTAAATATGATAAAATCAGCAAATGGAATAGATGATAGTAAAGTTATTAGTGATGAAGGAGAACCTGAAAGTATTGGAAATGAAATTACATTAGATAGAGATATTAAAAACAAATTGGAATTAAAAAAATACTTACTTGGATTATCTGAAAATGTTGCCCTGCGTCTTAGAAAAGAAAAAAAATATGCTTATGTTGTCGCTGTAATATTAAAAGATAATTATTTTAGACGAAAAAGTCATCAAAAAAAATTAAAAAATGCTACGAATATTACTTCAGAAATTTATGAAATTGCTTGTGAGATATTAGATGAAATGGAAATAGAGTCTGTTCGTTTAATAGGAATTAGATTAGATCAATTAAAAGATATTTCTAATCATCAAGTTTCATTATTTGAAGATATTAAAGAAAGAGAAGAAAATAAAGAATTAGAACAAACAGTAGATGAACTTAAAAACAAATTTGGAATTTCAATTATTAAGAAAGCATCTTTGTTAGAACAAAAGATTGACAAAAAATATTTAAATTAATTATTATTTTTTTTCATTTTATTGTAGAATATTTTTGATATTGATATAATGATAATGGGTGGTAAAATGAAAAAAGCATTATTAGTATTAGATATGCAAGAAGCATTTATGAATCAATATACAAAAGAATTAGTAGATAAAATAGAAGATTATATCAGTACGACTTATTATGATGAGATAGTACTTGGAACATTTATCAATAAAGAAAATAGTATCTTTAGTAAGAGATTAAAAAATAATACTTGTCTATCTAAAGAAGAGTGTATTTCTTCTATACGAATCAATAGATCACATGTTGTCATGGAAAGAACTGCTTATACCATGTATACTGAACAATTAGAAAATTATTTAAAAGAAAATAAAATCAAATATGTTTATATTTGTGGATTAGATACAGATAGAAGCATTTATAAAACTGCACTTGATTTATTAGAACGTGGATATTATGTTTATGTAATTAAAAATTTATGTAAAAGTAGTGCAGGAATAGAATATCATGACATGGCAATTCATTTACTTGAAAGACAAATTGGAAAGGAATACATAATATAGGTGAAAATATATGAATGAATTTATTATAAATGAAATAGCTGGAGAATTAAACGTAAAAATAAGACAAATAGAAGCAACATTAAAATTATTAGAAGAAGGGAATACAATTCCTTTTATTGCTCGTTATAGAAAAGAAGCAACGGGAAATTTAGATGAGGAACAAATTAGAAAAATATCAGAGGTTTATACATATCAAGTAAATTTATTAAAACGAAAAGAAGATGTAATTCGTTTGATTGATGAGAAAGGGCTACTTACAGAAGAACTTAAAAATCAGATTTTAAATGCAAGCAAATTAGTAGAAGTAGAAGATTTATATCGTCCATATAAAGAAAAGAAGAAAACGAAAGCAACAGAAGCAATTAAAAATGGATTAGAGCCATTAGCTAAAAAAATACTTTCATTTCCAGTGGAAGGCTCTTTAGAAATACTTGCAAAATCTTATATTAATGAAAATGTAAAAGATATAGATGCAGCTTTAGAGGGTGCATCATATATTATTGCTGAGTGGATTAGTGACAATGCAAGCTATAGAAAATATATCAGAACCAATAGTTATTTATATGGAATGATTGTCACAACAAAAAAGAAAAATGCAGAAGATCCAGAACTTGTTTATTCTATGTATTATGATTATAAAGAAAATGTAAAAAATATTAAAGCTCATCGTGTACTTGCTTTTAATAGGGGAGAAAATGAGAAAGTATTAACTGTTAATTTAGAAGTAGATGAAGAAAAATATATAGATTATTTAAAGAAGAAAATGATAAAAAATGATAAATCATTTGTTGTTCCTGTTGTAGAGGGCGCTATTAAAGATAGTTATAAGAGACTTATTGCTCCTTCTATTGAAAGAGAAATTAGAAGTGAAATGACTGATAAAGCCAACGAGATAGCTATTGATAATTTTGGTAAAAATCTAGAAAATTTATTATTACAGCCCCCAATGAAAGATAAGATGGTACTTGGATTTGATCCAGCTTATCGTACTGGCTGTAAACTTGCTGTAATAGATCCTACTGGAAAGAAAATTGCGATTAAAGTAATTTATCCACATGAACCTAAAAATTTATATGAAGAAAGTAAAAAAATTGTTTTAGATTTAATAGAACAAAATAAAATAGATATTATTGCTATTGGTAATGGAACAGCTAGTCGTGAAAGTGAAGCATTTATTGCTGATGTTATTAAATCATCTACTAGAAAAGTAGAATATATTATTGTAAGTGAAGCAGGAGCAAGTGTATACTCTGCTAGTAAACTTGCAATTGAAGAATTTCCTGATTTACATGTAGAAGAGAGAAGTGCGATTAGTATTGGAAGAAGACTTCAAGATCCACTTGCAGAGTTAGTCAAAATTGACCCAGAAAGTATTGGAGTAGGCCTTTATCAACATGATGTTCCAAATAAACGATTAAGAGAAGTACTAGATTTTGTTGTTGAAAAAGCAGTAAACTTAGTAGGAGTAAATATCAATACAGCAAGTGCCTTTTTACTAAAATATGTATCTGGAATTACCAAGAAAAATATTGAAAAAATTATTAGTTATAGAGAAGAAAAGGGAAGAATAGATTCTAGAGAAGAACTTAGAAAATCTAAAATATTAAGTGATAAAGCATATGAACAAGCAGTAGGATTTTTACGTATTGTAGATGGTGATAATCCATTAGATGTAACAGGAATTCATCCTGAAAGTTATCAAATAACAGAAGAATTATTGAAAAGTTTAAATTGTAATATCAATGATATTGGTAGTGATAAGTTAATTTCTATGTTAGAGCAAATAAATATTGAAGAAGCTTCTAAAAAATTAAATACAGATATTTATACATTAGAAGATATTATTGCGTCACTAAAAAAACCAATGCGTGACCCTCGTGATGAAATGCCAAAGCCAATCTTAAAAAGTGATATTCTTCATTTAGAAGATTTAAAAGTAGGCATGAAATTACAAGGTACTGTCCGTAATGTCGCACCTTTTGGAGTATTTATTGATATTGGACTTAAAAATGATGGGCTAGCTCATATTTCTAAGTTAGCTTCTCATTATGTAAAAGATCCTATGGATGTTGTAAGTGTTGGAGATATTGTAGATTGTTATGTAGATGAAATACTAATTGATAAAAAGAAAGTATCTTTATCATTAGTTGAGCCATCACAAATTCCATGTTAGAAAGGAAAATTATATGGCAGAAAATTTAGTACATTCTTTTTTAGATTTATTTAGTGGAATGATAGGAATGCCTTTTGGAAAAGAAATTATTATCTTTATCATTTCTATGATGCCAATTTTAGAACTTCGTGGAGGATTAATTGCAGCCTCTCTTTTGAATATGAATCCAATCGTAAGTTTTATTGTTTGTTTTATTGGAAATTTACTTCCAATTCCATTTATACTATGGTTTATTACACCTCTTTTTGATCGATTAAAGAGAACAAAGCATTTGTCAAAATGGGTAACAAAAATAGAAAATAAAGCGATTTCCAAAAAAGAACAAATTGAGAAAAGAGAATTTTGGGGATTACTTCTTTTTGTTGGAATCCCTCTTCCAGGAACAGGAGCTTGGACTGGTTCGTTAATTGCTTCTATTATAGGAATGAATAAGAAAAAATCACTTTTCGCATCCTTCTTAGGAGTTACGATGGCAGGTATTATTATGCTTGTTTTATCGTTTGGATTACTAAAAGGGATTATTGGGTAAAATCTAGTAATCTTTTTTACTTTCTGATATAATATAGGTAGGTGATACTATGGGGCAAGAGTTAAAAAATAAGTATTATAAACTAATTGAAGTGGAAGATGGTGCAACGTTATCATTAGTAGATTCTATTTTTACAAAAATAGATACGTTATTATTAACTGAGAGAGGAAGAGACTCTAATACTGAATTATTAGATTTAATTTCGGTATTAGAATTTACAGAGGAAAAATTATTTGATGTAATAAAATCAGATATTGAAAGTGGTGTAATAAGATGGAACCAATAGAAAAGTTGAAAAAGAAAATAGAAGATATTTTAGAGAGTAAGTCATTTGATGAGAATGCAAAAGAAAATATAAAAGAAACTTTATTGTTTATTTTCGAACATTATTATTCTCCATCTTACATAGGAATTTCTAAAGATGATTATATTGATATGTATTTAGAGACACTTAAAAATATAAATGGTTATTCTATTTTTAATTTGAATAATATCAATGAGGATAGTGATATTGCTGAAATATTTAGAGAAGGAATCATAGAAGTAAAAGATAATAAGGGAATTTTAGACTATGTAAATGATAAATATGAGTTACTAAACGAAGGTCCATATTATCCAGCATGTAAAGGATTTTCGTGGAAGAAAGAGAATAGTATGTATACACTTGATGAGAATAATAAAAATGAGATGATTAAATCTTGTTATCATGAAATAACAGAGTTAAGTAGTGGGAAAAATCCATATCCATTATTTTCATCAGTTCCATTTAGTTTTTCACTTAAAAAGATGTTTATAGATGGAGATTTGAGCGTTAGAGATAGTTATTTAGATTTAAAGACAAATTATCAAGTAGAGATATTGAAAGAAAAAAATATTGTATTAAAAATTTGTTCAGAGTATTCTTATCCTTTATATGGAATGCTTTATCAAATGATGCAATTATTATTTGGGGGAGAATTATTAGAAGAATTTAGACGAAACGATATTGAAGAAATAAGTTTATTTGATGCATTAAAAGAAAAACATCCAGATATGGAAATAGAAACTATTTTTGCTCATGTAATTTATATATTAAGTTGTTATAATGATGATAGTAAAGTAAAGTATAACAAAAAGAAAGCATTAGAAATGGCAATTAAGCATTATCAAAAAGTAGTAGTAGAAACTCATAAGAGTATTGCAAAAAGGTGTATTTCTTTAGGTGATGATATTACAAATACAAAAGAATGGCTTAGTGAAAATCAGAAAATAGAAGAAGAAATTTTAGATAAATTAAATAATAAAAAGAAGCTAGAAGAAGCATTTGAACATCAAATGAAATTAGTAAAAGAAGAAACTTTAAAGAAATATGAAGAAGGTATTATTACGAATAAAGAATATCTTGCAGCTTTAAATGAATTTGATAGAGAAGGTACCATTGAAAATTTTAAATTAGCTCAAAAACAAGATTTGAAGTTAATGGGAAAAACGATTAAAGAAGGAGAAAAAAAACTAGTATCTTTACAAAATGAATTTGATGTATTGTATATGAAAAAGAAAGAATTAGAAGAAAATAAATTTGGAAAAGCATTAGAAGAAGTATGTATTACAAAACCATCTTTAATAGACTCTATAGAGTATTTAAAGAAAAAATGTTCAAAAGCAATACAAAAAGATCATACATTATCAGATGATGATGATGAACATAGTGTATATTTAGATAAAATGAAATTATTTGTTCATATTAAATCACAAATGGTTTTATCAAAAACAAGTAAATAGATAAGTAAAGTTGCTTGTTTTTGTTGTTAGGAGAAATTTTATGAAAAAATTGATTATAGAAGTTGGTTCTACTTGTACAAAAGTAGATATATATGACGGAGAAAAAATTGAAAGATTAGAGAATATAACAATTCAATTAAAGAAACATTATGAAGAAAATAAATGTTTAAGAGAAGAAGATGTAAATCTATTAGTACAAAGTATCAATAAATTAAAAGAAGTTACAGAAGATATTTATGTATGTGGAACAAGTATTTTTAGAACAATATCAGAAGAAGAAAAAGAAAAATTTTTAAAAGAATTTTATACACGAACAGGATATGAATTTCATATTATTTCACAGGAAGAAGAAAATTTCTTTACTGTCTATGGAGTATCAAGATGTATAAATCAAAAAATTGGTGTTATGATAGGTGGAGGAGGTTCTACTGAAATTGCAATTGTGAATGATAAAATATTAGAAACAGTAAATTCTAAAATTGGTGTCATCGATGTGATGAGAGAATTTCCTGATTTAGCTAGTGATATAGCCACTACCAATATAGAAGTAGTAAAAGATTTTATTAGAAATAAAATTAACTTACCAAAAGGAAAAGCTGATATTTTAGTACTAGCAGGAGGAGGACATGAAAGATTTGCTCGTCAGTCTGGCATTACATATAAAGATAATACATTATATAAAGATATTGCAGCTTCGATTATGATGGATATAGAAACTAGAAAAAAAGACACAAAAAGATTTTATGAAGAAATATCACTTAATGAAATACGAGAGGTATTTGGCGATAAAGAATGGTGGTATGGAACTCGTGCAATGTGTGCATTTGTATTAGTTGTGGCAGAAGAGATGGGGGCAAAATACATTGTTCCAACTGATATTACAATGACCTATGGAATTTTGAATAAATGAGGGGATTAGATTGAAACAAGAATTAAAAAATAAATATTATGATTTAATTGAAAATAAAGATTATGATACATTATCTTTGATCAATTCTATTTTTAGTGAAATTGATACATTATTACTTATGAATCGTGGAAAAAATCAAATAGAAAAATTTTTAGATATTATTTCTGTGCTTGAATTTACAGAAGAAGCATTATATCAAAAAATGAAAATAGATATAGAAAGTGGCGCTTTTTGAAGTGCAAGAAGATGAAAGAACAGTATTACAGCACAAAATAGAAGAAATCTTATCTAGGAAAATATTCACAGAAGAAGCTAAAAATAAATTATTACAATCTATATTATTTGTTTATGATAATTATAATCCACCAAAATATTACAGAAAAACAAGAGAAGAATATGTCAATGAATATCTTAGAGTATTAGAAAATATGAATGGATATGCAGTTATAAAATTAGAAGAATTAAATTTAGATTATTATGAGCCAATCACTATTTTTCGTAATGATATAGAAAAAGTAACTGATGGAAGGGGAAATTTAGAATATGAGAATGGAACATATATCCCATCAAAAAACGGTTCATATGTTTGTCTTTGTAAGGGACTAGCATTCCATCATGATAATACTATGTATACTCTTGATGAAGGAAATATCTATAAAGAGTTAATGACAATTCACCATGAAATGACTCATTTGGGTGAAGGTGAAAGACCGTTTTTATTAGGAAGTCAAGTACCACTTTCTTTTGAATTGCGTGAAATGCTAGTCGAGGGACGTGCAGTAACAAGAGAAGCCAATATTAACACTAGTAATGATTATTATCAGATAGAACGTATTTCTGATCAAAATTCTTCTTTTAAAATTGAATCAGAAAGAGCTTATCCATTATATGGAAAATTATATCAAACTTTAGAGTTGATATTTGGGGGAGATGTACTTGAAGAACTAGCTTTAAATAATAATAGAGAATTTGATATGCTTGAAGAGCTAAGAAAAAGATTTCCAGAAATTTCAGTAGATGTAATTTTTGCTCACATCATTTATATTATTAGCTGTAAGGAAAATGTAGATAAAAAAAATATAGAAAATGCAATTGATCATATGAATTGGAAATTAAAAGCTTTAATAGAAAAATATAATAATGATTTAGAAAACGCCAAGTATTTAGAAGGATCAATATTGCAACAACAACTTGAAATTGAACAAGGAACAGCTTTGTTGAATAATCAGACCTTATTACAAGAAGAATTTCAAAAGAAATGTGAAACAATAAAACAAGAAATAGAAGAGTGGTATAAACGTGGTGAGATATCTGAAGTAGAATATCAACAAGAAATGAAAGAATTTGAGATAGAGGCAACTTTAGAAAATTATCGTAGTATAAAAGAACAAGAATTAAATCAAAGTATAGAAAATAAAAAAAGAGAAGAGGAATCACTTCAGCAATTAAAAGAAACTTTATCAGAGTTATATGAAGAAATACAAAGAGATTCAAAAAATAAATTTGGAATTATATTAGAAGTGATTTGTTTAAAAAATCCATCATTAGAAGCATCCTTTTCCTTTTTAGAAAATACAGTACTTGAAAAAATTCAGGGTGAATATGCAAAATTATCAGATGAAGAGAAAGAAAGTGAAAAAGGAAGTGTTCTACTAGCACAAATACAAAAATTATTTGATTTAAAAGAACATACAATAATTGTAGATGAAAAACAAAAAACCAGTATAGTCTCTTAACTGGTTTTTTCTAATCCTTCAATTGCTTTTTTTAAAGTATCTATTGATAGTTGTAATTTATTTAATTCATCATTATTTAGATTTACAAGAACTCTTTCTTTAATTCCATTTCTATTTAGAATACAAGGACTACCTATATAAATATCATTACTATCATCATAAGCAGATACAGTAATAATACTATTTTCATCTCCTAATATAGCATTTGTAATTCTAACTAAGCACATACCAATACCATAGTAAGTAGCACCTTTTCTATTGATAATTTCATAAGCAGCATCTCTTACATTTACATATATTTCATTGCATTCTTCTTCTGTTAAGAAATGACTAATATTTTGAAGTCCTACATTAGCATTACTCCAAGGAACAAATTCACTATCTCCATGTTCACCGATAACATAAGCATGAACATTTTTAGGACTAATACCTAATTTTTCTCCTATCATATAACGTAATCGAGCTGTATCTAAGCTTGTTCCAGAACCAATTACTTTATTTGTAGAAAGTCCAGAATATTTCCAAGTGATATAAGTCATTACATCAAGAGGATTTGTAGCGACTAAAAAGATTCCTTGAAAACCATTATTCATTACTTCGTTTACAATAGATTTAAAAATTTTACTATTTTTTTGAATCAAATCCATTCTTGTTTCTCCAGGATTTTGATTTGCTCCAGCACAAATACAAACAATAGATGCATCGTTGCAATCTTCGTAAGTACCAACTTTAATATTGATTTTAGATGGTGCAAAGGCAAGACAATGATTTAGATCCATAACTTCCCCTTTAATTCTTTCTACATCTAAGTCAATTAGTACTAATTCGTTGACAAATGTTTTTTGATTTAATAAAGCATAAGCATAACTCATACCTACATTGCCACATCCGATTAAAACAACTTTATTATTCATAAATTTTCTTCCTTTCTATTTTCTATTTCATTATAACAAACTATAAAGGCTACTTCAATAGATTTATTGAAAAAGAAATATAAGTCTATTAGTTCATTCATTTATTATTTGTTGACAGAAAGAATACTTCATTATAAAATGGAAGTTAGAAAGTAGATGAAGTATATGGAAAAGAAAAAAATAATTTTATATGTTGTGATTGCTATACTTGGAATAATGGCTGGATTACTTGGAAACAGAATATATCGTCAGATAAAATTTGATTCTCTTTATAATAGCTTATTAAAAGAGAATACGAGTAATGTTCTTTTTATAGGTAGACCTACTTGTTCTTTTTGCAATTTATTTAAACCTATTTTAGAAGATACAAGTAAACAATATAATATTCAGTATCGTTATATCAATACAGATGATTTAACACAAACTCAGTTAAATCAATTATTAGATAAATTAGGAATCGATAGAAATACATTTTCAACACCACGGTTAATTATTACAGAAGGTACATCAATTAAAGATCATCAGATTGGTTATATGGATGATATTAGTTTATTCCATTATTTTAAGAGAAATGGTCTCATAGATGAAGATGAAGAATTTATTGATCCATATCCAAATGTAGATAGAGTAACACATACCACTTATTTTGATATTTTTGATAATAAAGAAACCACAACAATTTTAATTGGCAGAATTGGAGATAAAGAAACGAATGCTATATTAAAGAAAGCAAATGATTTAAAAATGGGGTTTCATTTTGTAAATCCTAGTATCTTTATTACAGATGAAGAAAGAGAAAAATTTAATGAAATGATTAAAAATATTGGAGAAGATGCAATTATGCCTGTTTTATTAGAAATAACTGAAGGTGAAATTACAAATGTAATTAGTAATGCAAAAGAAGAGGATGCTAATAAATAAGGAGAAAAGTTATATGGAGATATTAAAAGTAGAAAATTTGTGTAAAAACTATGGAAAAGGAGAGACTCTTGTAAAAGCCCTAGATAATGTTAATTTTATTGTGGAAAAAGGGGAGTTTGTAGCAATTGTAGGAGCAAGTGGAAGTGGAAAAAGTACATTACTACATATATTAGGGGGAGTAGATAGACCAACAAGTGGAAAAGTATATGTAGAAAATGAGGACATATATAAATTAAATGAAACTAATTTGGCGATTTTTCGAAGAAGACAAGTAGGGCTTATTTATCAATTTTATAATTTAATTCCAATATTAAATGTAACAGAAAATATGACACTTCCAATTCTATTAGATAATAAGAAAGTAGATGAAAATTATTTAAATGAATTATTAGAAACATTGGGATTACAAAAAAGAGTAAGCCATTTGCCAAATGAATTATCGGGAGGACAGCAACAAAGAGTATCGATTGGAAGGGCTTTGATGAATCACCCAGCTTTACTTTTAGCGGATGAGCCAACAGGAAACTTAGATAGCAAAGCATCAAAAGAAATTATTGAATTACTAAAACTATCTAATAAAAAATATAAACAAACAATTATTATGATTACTCATGACTATAATTTGGCTTTAAATGCAAGTCGTATTATTACCATTGATGATGGAAGAATTATTAGTGATGAGAAGGTGCGATAGTGAAAGTACTTTATCAATTTACAAAAAGAAATTTGGTTCAAAATAAACATAGAACAATTGTTACGATTATTGGTGTTGTCCTTATTTCTATTTTAATGTTTGGAATAGGACTAGGTTTCTCTACACTAAGAGAATCCATGATAATTGATGAATATAGAAATGTAGGAAAACATCATGTTCTTTATACAAACGTACCTTATCAGAGTTATAAAACAATTATAAAAGATAAAAATGTTGATATAGCAGAATATTCAAAAAGTATTGATTTTGCTTATTTTTCAAATGGAAAATATGAATTTTCTATTCAAATATTTGATAGGAATAGTTATGAATTAAACTATTTTAATCTTTTATCAGGAAATTACCCTAAAAATGGAAATGAAATAATAGTATCAAATTATTTATCTAAAAAATTACAAAAAGATGTAAATGATAAGATTTCTTTAAATGAAAAAGAATATATAATTGTAGGAATTATAGAAGCATCATCTTCTATGTATCCTGAAATTAGTGATTGCGTTTTTACAAATACACAACAATTAGAAGATAATGATGAAGTAGATATTTTTGTTACGTTTAAAAATACAAGTCAAATTTATGATAAGATTATTGATTTATCAAATAAAATCAATTTAAAGACCGATTTTGATGGTGGACAATATGGACATGAACAAGAAACAATTCACGAAGGATTATTAGAATTAAATGGTCAAATAAGAAGATATGGAAAATTTGCTATTATGATTTTATGTTTAATGTTATTACTTACTGTGCTAGGATTTGCATCTATCCTAGTAATTTATAATTCTTTTGCAATATCAGTAACAGAAAGAAAAAAACAACTTGGAATTTTATCTAGTATTGGAGCTACAAGATGGCAATTACTAAAATCAGTTATGATAGAAGCTACAATAATTGCTTTTATTTCTATTCCACTTGGGTTCTTACTTAGTATAGGTTTTATTAAAATTTTATTATCATTTATCAATTATATGATGGTAGATGTAAATTCTTATTCTTATACTTTGAATATTTATTGGATATTTTTATTAGTACCAACTATTTTTATTTTAATTAGTGTTTATTTATCAGCACTTTTTCCAGCAATGAGAGCATTTGAAATCACACCATTATCAGCTATTCGTCAAAATGATGATATAAAATTAAATAAACGATCATTAAAAGGTGGAAAGTTAGTAGAAAAGATATTTGGAATAGAAGGAAAAATGGCATATAAAAATAGTAAAAGAAATAAGCGAAAATATCGGATTACGATTCTTTCACTTGTTGTGAGTATTGTTCTATTTATTACATTCTCTACATTTCTTAATTATGGTTTTTTATTTAGTAGACTTCCAATGGAATATGAAGATATTGATGTTAGTATGAGTATTACAGGCGAAAGCAATCAGATTCATTCTTTTTATGATAAATTAACAAAAAATTCAAAAATAGAAAAATATTACTATTATCAATCGCTATATGGATATTTTGATAGTGAAGAAAAACCAATTTATGAATATGATTATACAATCAAAAATGATGATGACAAAAATACAATGTTGTTAATGATTTTTAGAGATAATGATTATAACGGTTATTTAGATAAAATAGGGAAAAAAGAAGAAAAGCCAATTGTAATTAATTATTCAGAATGGACAATTTATGATACAAGTGATGATACGTTTGGAAAGCCAATTACACAAAAACATTCTCAAATTTATCAAAATATCAATGATTTAAATTTTGACATTTCAATTATGCAATTTAATGGTTTTGATGGAATAGAATTGAAAAAAATATTTAATATTACTGATTTTTATGTAACAAATTTATTACCAGATGAGGATATAGGATATAGTAGTTCTATCATTCTTGTATTATCAGAAAGTATGTATCATGATTACTTGAAAGATACAAAAATAGATGATACCTATTTAATAGGATTAAAAACGAAAGATTTTAGAAAAATAGAACGAAATTATAAAAAAATTGAAAATGAATATAAAGATTTAGAAATTGAATATGAAAATTCATCATTATTCATTTATCAAAATAATCAAGAAATCTTACTTTATAAAATTCTTTTATACATATTTATTTTATTTATTCTAATTATTGCGATAACAAATATTTTTAATACAATTTATACAAATATAAACCTTAGAAAAAAAGAATTTGCAACTCTTCGTAGTATGGGAATGACTCCAAAAGGTTTTCATAAAATGATGTTTTATGAAAGTTTACTATTTGGATTGAAATCATTATTTTATGGGATTTTTATATCATTATTTATTTTATGGATTATATCTATGATTTGGAAAGTAATTCCAGTTTATGGAGATGAAGTTATGAAAATTCCATTTCCAACAAATTATATCATTATAACAATAGTAGGAATTATGATACTTGTACTAATTATTATGTTTTATTCCATTATAAAACTAAAAAAAGATAATATTATTGATGTAATAAAAGAAAATAGTTTTTAAAATTATTACATTGATATTTGTGTGAATCTTATTGACGGTAAGATGAAAAAAAGATATAATCTATTTGTGATTGAAGAAGGTGTTAAAAATGAATGAAAAGAAAAAAGGAATTATTATATTAGCAGTTATAGGAGTATTTTTACTTTTGCTAATTATAATAGGAGTTATTCAAAATAAGAATAAACCTTTACAAAGAGGGGATAAGCCTGCTAGTTCTTATAGTGGAAATTATAGTACTGATTATAATAAGGCGTTTGAAAGTGGGAGAAATGTACTTGTAATTGGAAGTTCACAATGCGGATATAGTGCGAAATTTGTACCATATATGAATTATTTAAGTGAGGTATATAACTTTAAATATTATTATTTAGATGCGACAACAGTTACTTCTAGTGAATTATCTAATTTGCTAGAAAAAGTAGGAGAAAGTATTGAAGATTTTGGAACACCACATACTGTATTTTTAAATAATGGTGAAAAAATAGGTGATATTAGTGGATATGTTGCAGAATCAGCTTTATTCAATTACTTACAAGCGAATGAAATTATTAGTAGTGATGAAAAATATGTAGCAAGTAAAATAGAGGATGATGAGAATAGTACAAATAATAATAGTTCTAATACAGATACAAGTAATAATGATAGTGAAACATATCCAAATTTAACAATTACAGAATATGAAAAATTTAAAGAAGTTTATGATAGTAATCAAAAATCTGTTATTGTACTTGGACAAACTAGTTGTGGTTGGTGTACAAGATATAAACCAGTTATCAATGAAATAGCGGGTGAATATCAAATTCCAATTTATTATATCAATATCAATACTTATACATCAGAGAATTATCAAAATGTGGTTAATTCTTTATCTAGTTATTTCAAAGAGCATTCAAGTTGGGGAACCCCACTTACTTTGATTATTGAAAATGGAAGTGTAGTAGCAGCACAATCAGGATATGCTGATAAGGAAACAACGATAGAGTTTTATAAAGCAAATGGAATAATACAATAAAAAGAATAGGGATTAGCTATTCTTTTTTACATATATTTTGGGCTTTATATGTGATTCATAATAATTTAAAATAAGCTCTTCATCTTCATTTGTTTTTTCTTTTGCTTCTCTTCCCAGTAAACACTTAGACTCCCATGTTTTAGATGAAAGACCATATTTTAATAGTTCACCAATTTCTTCTTTATCATCTATTAAATCAAATACTGGATAAAGTACTTCTATTCCATATTGACTAGCAAGTTCTTTAAATCTTTTAATCATAATTGGTTGTTCAATGAGAAATTTTTGACATATTCTAGCTCCTTCAGCAATCAAAGAAAAGCCATAATTTCTAGCAATATCTAGTGTAACTTTGTACATAGCACTTCTACAAGCCAGACATCTAATCTCAGAATCGATATTTCCATTTTCTAAATTTTCTCCATGTTCTTTTTTCCACTCATAAAAAAAATTAGAGAATAAATTTTTAATAGAAATAGAATGAAATTCATAAGGAAAAGAAAAATTTTCAAAATCAGATAATGCATATTTATAAGTAAGATATGGTTTATCAGTATCTAGCATATAACCATTATCAAAATGAATAAAGTAAACATGATATCCTAGATTTTTTAATCTCATAGCAGCTAAAGTACTATCTTTTCCACCAGAATACATTAGTAGAACACTGTTTTCTATTTTTTCTTTTTGTAAAGGAGATTTGATATTTAACAAATCTTTATTTATCGTGAGAGGAGCGATATAAGAATACAAAGCCTTTTCGTCTTCTTTTTCAAAATTTTTAGTATTTTTTTGCTCTTCTAATGATGTAGAAATAAGTCCTTTTGGTAATTTTTCAATAAAAGGAATAGGCACATCATTTATATTTGTTTCATTGATATATTCTTTTGTATCAGAAATCAAAGTATCCATATCATAAACAAAAGTGTTATTATCTATTTGATAAAGATATTCAGGTACGAATGACATTTCAAATTTTTTTTTCCATTCGAAAAAACCTAATGAAACAGTACTATTAAATTCATCATCCATGATTCCGCATAAAAGTAAAGTAATAAAAATACTAATATTAGAAAATGCTTCCTCTTCTGTATAATGTGGAACATGAATAAAATCGATTTCATTTTTATTCATCATACAAATATATTTTTCTTTATATTTAATAACTAAATTTATTGTTTCCATAAAATCCCCTACGAACAAATATTTAACTTTGATTACTAATATAATCTGTAATTTGATATCCTTTAAAATCACCAATACCAGTAATAGAAACTTTTACAATCTGTTTTTCATCTTCACATATCATAGTATAAGTAATTGTTTGATAAAAATCTTTATCAAAACCATATTTTTCCATATCTTCTTCACTTAATGTAGTTGTGCTACTATTGGCGCAAGTATCTTCCTTTGAGTTGATTTCAATCATTCTAGTTAATTGATCTGCTTTTAATTTCATAATATTAGTAGCTTCTTCTTCTGTATAATGATGTTCTTTTCTATTTTTTCTTCCTAAATAAATAAAAATACAAGATAAAATTAAGCAAATAACAATTATAATTATTTGATAAATTATTCCATATTTTTTGAAATGTTCTTTCATAAGTAAAACTTCCTTTCTGATATGTTTATTATAACGTATTTTGTGAGAAAATGCTATAATATAGAAGGTGGATATTATGATTATTTTAAATCAATTGTTAAGTATGATTATTTTATGTATTTTTGTTATCTTAGGATTAGTTTTGCCATATCGTGATGGAAATTCTTTATGGAGTATATTAGGAATTTTATGGTTGTTAGTTGGACCAGCAAAGTTTTGTTATCTTAGAAAATATAAGAAAAATAATACTTTATTTTATCAAATATTATTATTTGTTTGTTCTATTGTAATTTTATTTTTCTCGCTTTTTAGTCGTACAGAACTTTCTTTTTGGATTATTTATGGTATTTTAATATTAATTTTTCTATTCAATTTATTTATGAAAAGAGAAAGTTATATTCGAGAACGTGATATATCAAAAACATTACTTTTTATTACTGGAGTATGTGCAAGTGCTGTTTATTTTTCAGATATTTATTTTGGATATTTTGGAAAGGTGATAGGGGTATCTATTAGCATATTTTCATTTTTATTATTGTTTTTAAATAACCATTCCAATAAGGAACTTAGAGTAGTATATTTCATTTTAGCAATTTTATCTTTAGTGATTAAGCAACCAGTTTGTTTGATACTATTTATTCAATTATTTTTAGATTTAGATTATTTTGGAATAAATTATTAAATATTAGTTGGTAATTTATTTCTTTTACAAGAAGAAATAAATACTTAATTTTACTTATTAAGTATTTATAAATTATGTATTTGCAGTTTATTGAATTTATTTAGAATACCATTTAGGTTTTTATTACTGTTTTGTAATATATCTTTTTTTTCATTTAAAATATGTTATAATGTTAAAAGTAAGAGGTGATGAGATGAGTGTTTATATAGAACCAATTCGGTTTGCTTTTCTATTCTTTCCATTCATTGCCTTTCTTTTCACACTTCCTTATCTTTTTCATCAATATCATAAATATGGTTCTGTATTATTAAGAAGAGCGGTGATTGTTTATTCTTTTATTCTATATTTAATCTGTATTTATTTTCTAGTTATTTTACCACTTCCATCTAGAGAATATGTTCAAAGTTTAAATACAGAGTGGGTACAATTAACTCCTTTTGCGTTTGTTAGAGATTTTATATTAAAAAGTAGTTTTATATGGAATGATCCTAGTACCTATTTGACCGCATTAAAAGAAGAATATTTTTATCAAGTATTTTATAATATTTTATTAACAATACCATTCGGAATATATTTACGTTATTATTTTAATTGTTCTTTTAAAAAAACATTTATACTTACTTTTTTATTAACTTTATTTTTTGAAGGAACACAGCTATCTGGATTATACGGAATATATCCTAGACCTTATCGATTATTTGATATTGATGATTTATTTTTAAATACATTAGGTGGAATAATTGGTTATGGTATTACACCTTTACTTAGTCATTTCATGCCAGATAGGAAAACTTTAGATGAATTATCTTATAGAAAGGGAAAGAAAATATCTATTTTAAGAAGAAGTATGGCATCCTGGATTGATTTATTTAGTGTAGGAGTTATTACTTTTTTACTTAGTTTGATAGGAATTAAAAATTTTTTCTTACAATATATTTTTTCTATTATTCTCATTTTCATGATTGTTCCTATTTTTTGTAAAGGATATACATTTGGAAAAAATCTAATGAATATAAAACTTGTATCATTAGAAGAAAATGAAGCAAAATGGTATCAATATGTTATTCGTTATGGAATTTTATATTTATTATTCTTGCCAATACCATTTTACTTTTTATTTATTATTTCTATTTTTGGAATTTATAATATCAATACTTTTATTTTTTTAGCTTTGCTATTTGTGATTGCAGTTTTCTCATTTTTATTTTTTCTACATTTTTGTTATTCATTATTTACTAAAAAATTATTTTGGTATGAGAGATTGAGTCAGACAAAAAATATTAGTACAATTGTAGTAGAGGTGGAAGATGAAGAATATAGTAGTGCCACTATGTAAGTGGTATTTAGAAAATAAAAGAGATTTAATGTGGAGGAATGATAATAATCCTTATCATATTTGGGTATCAGAAATTATGTTACAGCAAACAAGAGTAGAAGCAGTAAAAAGTTATTATGAACGTTTCATGAAAGAATTACCAGATATAGAAGCTCTTGCAAATGTAGAAATGGAAAGGTTATTAAAATTATGGGAAGGACTTGGATATTATAGTAGAGCTAGAAATATGCAGAAAGCAGCTATCAAAATTATGAATGAATATAATGGAAAATTTCCATCTACTTACAAAGAAATATTAACACTTCCAGGGATAGGAGAATATACAGCTGGTGCAATAGCGTCAATAGCCTTTCATGAAAAAGTACCAGCAATTGATGGAAATGTATTTAGAGTGATGATGCGCCTTACAAATTCTGATAGAAATATTAGTAAACTAGCAACGAAAAAAGAATTATTTCAGGAATTATTTATGATTATGCCAGAAGATCCAGGAACTTTTAATCAAGCTTTAATGGAATTAGGAGCTATAATCTGCGTTCCAAATGGAGAACCTAATTGTGATATTTGTCCACTTTCTAACATGTGCAAGGGCAAAAAAGAAGGAACAATATCAAAATTACCCGTAAAAGATAGAAAAAGAGAAAAGACAATAGAAGAGTATACTGTATTTATTTTATTAAATTATAATAAAGTAGCAATCAGAAAAAGAAATAACAAAGGATTACTTGCTTCTTTATATGAATTTCCAAATATAAATAAAAAATTAAATAAAGAAGAAGCATTAGAATATTTAAAAATGGAAGGGTATACTGTTTTTAGAATATTAGAAGGTAATCCTTCCAAACATATTTTTACACATAAAGTATGGAATATGACAAATTATATTGCTTATGTAGATGAAATAGATGATAAAAATATATGGGTAGATTTCAAAACAATTGGTGAATTATATGCACTTCCATCAGCATTTTCAGCAGAGTTAAAAATGCTTTATGAAGAAATAAAAAATAAATAGTTAAAAAGGAGAGATGAAAATGAAATTTTATATAGGTTCTGGAATGAAAATTTCTGAATTAGTGAAAGATTATGCAACAAAATTAAAAGAAAAAGGATGGACTCATACTTATAATTGGGCAGAGAATATTAGTGGGGATGAAACTATAGAAGATTTAATCGAATATTCAAGATTAGAACAAAACGGGATAGTAGATGCAGATGTTGTGATTATCTTATTGCCAGGTGGAAGAGGGACTCATATAGAACTTGGTATGGCTTTAGCGCTCCATAAAAAAATATTCTTATGTTCTGCTACTGAAGAAGAATTTAGTATTCAAAATACAGTTAATTTTTATCAATTACCTAGTATTATTAGATTAGTGGGTACTGCTGATGAAAATATAGAGAAAATAATAAAATTATAGAAAGAGAAGTTATGTATGAAAAAAGTAGTAATTGCAGGGAGTGCGAAATTGCAAAATGAAATAAATCATTGGAAAGAAATATTCATTAACAATCATTATAAAGTATTAGATTATCCAAAGGTAGTAGAGAAAGAAAGATTTATGGAATTATATCCTAATGTACATAGAAACTTTTTTGATTACATTACAAAAACAGATATGTTATTTATTATGAATGAAGATAAAGATGGAAAAATCGGGTATATTGGAGCAGAAACATTTGCAGAACTTGCTTTTGGACTTGCTCAAAAGTTAGTTTATAATAAAAAAATTGAATTAGTAATTTTAAAAATGCCAAGTGAAAATATTCAGTGTTATGAAGAAATTAAATTATGGTTAAAACTTGGATGGATAAAATTATATGAGGAAGAAAAATAATCGTAAAAAGAAATAGTCAAAACAGTTAATTTCTTGCAACAATTCAAAGTTTATGTTATCCTTATAATAGATAATAATAGGAGGCTTTATATATGAAAGTATTACTTTATACAGAGGGGTTAAAACAAATAGAAAAATCTGGTCTAGGAAAAGCAATAAAACATCAATTGAAAGCATTAGAAGAAAATAATATTGAACATACAACCAATCCAGATGATGATTATGATATTGTTCATATTAACTTTTATGGGCCAAATTCTTATGCACTTGCCAAAAAAGCCAAAGAAAATGGAAAAAAAGTGATCTATCATGCGCATTCAACTGAAGAAGACTTTAAAAATTCCTTTATATTTTCTAATCAAATGGCACCTATTTTTAAATGGTGGATTACCAAATGTTATAATTTAGGAGATAAAATTATTACTCCAACTCCTTATTCTAAAATGTTATTAGAAAGTTATGGAACAATAAATGCTCCTATAGTAGCTTTATCGAATGGAATAGATGTATCTTTCTTTAAACATAATGAAGAGAGAGGAAAAAATTTTAGAAATTTCTATGGATATCATGATGATGAAAAAGTGATTGTAGGAATTGGACTTTATATTGAGAGAAAAGGAATATTTGATTTTGTAGAATTAGCCAAAAGGCTTCCAGAATATAAATTTATATGGTTTGGCTATAGCCCGTTATCGGCTAGCCCACTGAAAATTAGAGAAGCAGTTAATACAGAATTACCAAACTTACATTTTGCAGGTTATGTAGAATCTACTATGATTAGAGATGCTTTATCAGGAGCAGATTTATATTTATTTCCAACTTTAGAAGAAACAGAAGGTATTCCTATTATTGAAGCTTGTGCAGCAAAAATACCAGCTTTAATTCGTGATATACCAGTATTTTCAGTTTGGTTAGAAGATGGAAAAAATGTATATAAAGCGAAAGATGTGAATGAATTTGAAGAAAAAATTAAAGATATTTTAGAAGGAAAACTTCCTTCTTTAGTAGAAGAAGGATATAAAGTAGCTATTGATCGAGACTTAAAAATTATTGGTAAAAAATTAATTGAAATATATGAAAGTGTATTAGAAGAAAAAAATGAATAATTTTTTTCTTTTTGGTGCAACAAAATATATGGTATAATTGTTTTATATATGAGAGGAGTGAATGTATGTCAGCCTCTTTGATTAAGAGGGAAGAAGAGTTTATCAAAATTTACGAAAAATATGTAGATATGGTATATCGAATTTGTTTTCTGTATTTTAAAAATAAAGCTGATACAGAAGATGCTGTTCAAAATGTATTTTTGAAATTATTTACATTAAATCCAATATTTCAAGATGAGAATCATAGAAAAGCATGGTTAATTATAACATCTAAAAATATGTGCAAGAATAGTGTGAAACACTGGTGGAAAAGCAAAGTTTCATTTGAAGAGAAAGAAATATCTGCAGAAGATTATAAAGATGAAACTTTAGATATATTGTTACAATTGCCTAAAAAATATAAAACAATTTTATATTGTTACTATTATGAGGGGTATAGTACAAATGAAATTGCGTTTATGCTACATATGAAAGAGGCAACTGTAAGATCTGATCTATATAGGGGGAGAAAATACTTGCATGAACTCTTAAAGGGGGGAGAAAATGAAGAATAAATATTTTATTCAGATTTTAGATAGAGTAAATCCTAATGAGGAACAAAAAGAGCGGATATTAAAGCAAGTACTAATTGGTCAAGAAAAAAAGAATATATATATATGGAAATATGGAATAGCAATAGCTTATGTTTGTGTTTTTTGTTTCATTATGAATGGATTTTTTCAAGAAGAAACATTAAAACCTAGTCCAGTTTCACATCAATCAAGAGTTTATGTAGAAGAAGAAAATAAATTAGAATTTTGTTATAAAAATAATTGCTATCAAGAAATTGGTATTACAAATAATATAGAACATTTTGAATTTATAGAAACTATATTTGATATACGAACAGATACGTTAGTAAATATTTATCAGGGGGAAATAGGTGATACAATTATAATAGAGTATGATAACTCTTACTTCCTATATCAAAAATTAGAAGATAGTAATAATTAGTTGAAAATGAGGAGGAATTTATGAAAATATTAAGAAAAACAGTAATTATAACAATGATAACAGGATTATGCTTGTCTTTATTTGGGTGTACGAAAAAAGAAAAAAATTTAGAACAAAGTTTACCAGAACTTATGAGAGCTTTATATCAAGGGGCTGGGATTAATGAAGATGAGATTATGTTTTTAGAAGATATAGAAGTGACAGATGAAACATTATCTTATTATTTAGGGGTAGATAAATTAGATTATAAGGAAGCGTTAGCTTCAGAATCTATGGTTGGCTCTTTGGCTCATTCTATTGTACTTGTACGTATGAATGAAGGTGCAGATATAGAAGCAGCTAAAAAAGAAATAAAAGAAAAAGTAGATCCTAGAAAATGGATTTGTGTTGAGGTTGAAGATTCAAATGTTATTGTAGATAGTTATGGAGATGTCATTGTACTTATTATGAATAATGAATATGCAAAAGATTTACAAGATAGTTTTCAAAAATTAGGAGAATAAATAAAATGGCTACAGGTTTTCTTGTAGCTATTCCATTATTTATGTGAAAGGAGTAATATATGTTATTTTCTAGCATTTCTTTTTTATATTATTTTTTACCTATCTTATTATTTTGTTATTTTATTGTTCATAATAAATACAAAAATATAGTATTATTGATTTTTAGTTTATTATTCTATTTTTATGGAGAACAAATTCATATATGGATACTTTTGTTATCAATTATAATGAATTATTTATTTGGAATATGGCTAGAAAAAAGCAATCATAAAAAAAAGATATTAGCTTTTTCCATTATATCTAATGTAGGAATTCTTATGTATTTTAAATATATTAATTTTTTTATTACAAATATTAATACAATATTTCATACTAATATAGGTTTATTAAAAGTTATTATGCCAATTGGAATTAGTTTTTTTACTTTTCAAACACTTAGTTATGTGATTGATGTTTATAAAGGAGAAGTAAAAGCAAATCATCACTTTTTTGATTTTGCTACTTATGTTTGTTTGTTTCCACAATTAGTAGCAGGACCAATTGTTCGTTATAAAGATATAGCACAAGAATTAAAGGAAAGAAAACATAGCATTTCTAATTTTTCATTAGGAATTTCTAGATTTATAATAGGATTAGCTAAAAAAGTACTCATTGCCAATGTAATAGGCGAATTAAGTTCTATATTATTAGGTATTAGTAATGATAGTATACTTGGTTATTGGGTAATTGCAATTAGCTATACATTACAAATTTATTTTGATTTTTCTGGATATAGTGATATGGCAATTGGACTTGGAAACATGTTTGGATTTCATTTCTTAGAAAATTTTAATTATCCATTATGGGCATCTTCTATTACTGATTTTTGGAGAAGATGGCATATTTCACTATCAAGTTGGTTTCGCGATTATATTTATATTCCGCTTGGAGGAAATAGAGTTTCTACTATAAAATGGATACGTAATATTTTTATTGTGTGGTTATTAACGGGATTTTGGCATGGTGCAGCTTGGAACTTTATTATTTGGGGACTTTTTTTTGCGCTTTTATTATTACTAGAAAAAAAGATATGGGGGAACTTTTTAAAGAAGCATAAAATAGTTGGACATATTTATACGATACTTTTAGTACTAATTAGTTTTGTTATTTTTAGTGTAAATAGTTTAAATGAAGGAATCATATTTATGAAGCATTTATTTGGATTTACGCATTTACCACTTTTAACTTCAGAAGTAATATATTATATAAGAAGTTATGGAGTTCTTTTGATAATATCTATGATTGCATCTACTCCATTATTACCAAATATAATTAAAATATTAAAGCAGAAGAAAGGAATCAAATCTATGATAAATGGATTAGAAATCATTTATTATGTAATATTACTTTTATTAGTAACTTCATTTTTAATTGATAGTTCATTTAATCCATTTTTATATTTCAGATTTTAGGTGATAAAATGAAAGATAAAATAATCATAATATTGTTTTTAATTATTATCTATGGTTTCTTTTTATTAAATATTGTTATAAAAGATAATGACTTATCAATAGAAGAAAGAAGACATTTAAAAGAATTTCCTAGTATTTCTATGAATAGTATTCTTAATGGAGATTTCATGGATGAATTTGAAGATTATACATTAGACCAATTTCCATTTCGTAATATGTTTAGAAGTATTAAAGCAAATAGTGAATATAAAATATTTCATAAATTAGATAATAATAATATTTTTATAGAAAATAATAAAATTTTTAAAATAGAATATCCATTAAATGAAAAAAATGTAATTCGTTTTACTGAAAAAGTGGATTATATTATAGATAATTATTTAGATGGAATGAATATATATTATGCAATTATACCAGATAAAAATTACTATTTAGAAAATGATAAATATTTAAAAATGGATTATAACAAATTGTATGAAATAATAAAGGACAAATTATCAAATCTAGAATATATTGAATTACGTGATTTATTATCCTTGGATAGCTATTATGATACTGATACTCACTGGAAACAAGAGGAATTGATAGAAGTTGCAAGTAGATTAGAAAAAGAAATGGTAGGCATAGTAAGTAATCATGAATATCAAGAAAAGAAATATGAACCATTTTATGGTGTTTATTATGGACAAGCGGCTTTAGGAGGAAAAGGAGAAGTACTTACTTATTTTACAAATGATACAATAAGTAATGCATATGTAGAAAATATATCTTCTTCATTTCATAAAATTTATAAGTTAGAGGAATTAGGAGGAATGGACTCTTATAATATGTTTTTATCTGGTTCTACTCCAATTATTCGTATAGAAAATAAAAACCAAAATAATGAAAGAGAATTATTTATATTTAGAGATTCTTTTGCAAGTAGTTTAACTCCTCTTTTATTAGAGCAATATTCTAATATTACACTTATTGATCTACGTTATATTAGTGCTTCTAAATTAAATGATGTAGTAGACTTTAAAAAAGGAGATGTATTATTTTTATATAGTACTATGATTATCAATCAAAGTGTGATGCTGAAAGATTAGAGTTTTTATGAGAGTGAAAAAATGATTGTAAATATATAGATAATTATAGTTAACAATTGAGTGAAATAAAAAAATATATATTATCGATTAAAACAATTTACATCATGGTAGATATATAGTATAATTTAAATTGAGATACATTTAATAGTTATGGTGTGAAAACTCTCTATAGAATAAAAAAAAATATGGGGAGGTGATTTCTATGAAAAGAATTTATAAAGAAAGGTATTCCAATGGAATATTTAGTAATGTTGTTGTTAATTTTATTAGCAATGATAAAGTTCTTGGACAAAGAAGATTAAAACAAAAGCACCAAACTTTAGAAGTTATGGTGCGCTACAAAAGATTGTAGAGAGTACACCTAACACAGAAATATTAAATGTATCTCTTTTTTATTATATGAAGTTTCCTTCATCTATATACATTATAACAGATAGTGTTTTTTTAGTCAAATAGATTTTAAATTAAAATTCACAGAAATTTATAATAATTATAGATAGCATGATTAGGAACTGAAATAAAAATACATATTATCTATTGAAATGATTTACATCATGGTAGATATATAGTATAATTTGAATTGAGATACATTTAATAGTTATGGTGTGAAAACTCTCTATAGAATA
>CANSDD010000006.1 GCA_947645535.1 uncultured Mycoplasmatota bacterium | reverse complement strand
TTCTTGCCTAATAAATCACATTTTTATTATTTCAGAAGATATTTCTATCAATCCAGCTCCTTCTATAGCATTTTTTATATCTCCTAAAATAATATTTTCATATTTTAATTCTTTCTTCATATAAAAATCTAAACTAATAAATATTTGCTCTTCTAACTTTAAATCTATATCTGAAAAACTTAATACAGAATTTTCATCTTCACTACTATAAAAACGATTATAAAAATCAAATAATTCTTCAAATCCACCTATTAAACGCTTCATTCCTGTTTCTTCATTTTGAAATAGTTTTATATCTTTCTTTTTTTTAATTTGAGCGATAATATTTAAGCGATATGTCCTTCCACTACTAATCTCTTTATAAAGTGGTCTTTTGAGTGAAGTTAAATCCTTACAATATTTTTTTAAAACATAATAACTTTCTGAAACAATTTTTCCTCTTTCCTCATATACAGTAGCAATTACTTCATCTCCTAATTGATACTCATTATCTTCTACTAAATATGGTTTTAAAATTGTTTTACGTTTATATACTCGTTCTACATCAACTACTTTTACATAATCCTCTGGACTTTTCTGATAATCTTCTATCATTTTTTGCTTATATTCTTCAATATAATCACCAATATTTGGATATTTCATTTTTATATGAAATGCTATTTTCTCTATATCTTCCTTATTAGAACATTCACAGTATTCTTTCGTTTTATTGATTTGATCAAAACTTTTATTTAAAAGTAAATATGTTGAAACAAACTCTATAATATGTTCCATTGTTTTAGTTTCTAATTCTTGTATTCCTTTTACAGATTTTATTGGTTTATACTCATAAGCAACAAAATCTTTATAAACATGATAAGGATTTCCTACAACAATACCTTCTAAATTATTTCCATAATAATTTACAATAACTACATTTCCTTCTTTTACTGAATAACCATTTGTATAATAACGTGATATTTTATCATTACCATCTACTAGCACATCTACAATCTCAATAAGTTCATCATTTCCTTTTTCATACTCTTCTTTTGTTTCTTCTTTCAGTTTTACCAAAAAATTTGTAAAATTAGGATATTCCTTTTTTATTTCTTCCAATAATAAAGATACTTCTTCCTTATTTGTACCTCTCATATATTTTAATAATGTACCAGCAGATGGATATTTATTATTTACCAATACAAACTTTTTTAATTTTAATCTTACTGCTTTTTCTACTTCAGCAACCATAAAATACCTCCTTATGAAAGTGTATGTGTCCCATCAATATAATGTTTAAGCAATATATTATTATCAAAACTATTTGATGAAAGATATGCTTCACTATCTTCTTTTGCTTTTATTAAAATAGAGAAATCTTTTTTCATATCAGCGATTCCAAACTGCATATCACCACTTTGGCGAACACCAAATAAATCTCCACTACCACGTAAACGAAAATCTTCCTCACTTATTTTAAAACCATCAGAGGTCTTCGTTAAAATAGAAAGACGTTCCTTTTCCTTATCACTAATTAAAATACAATAAGATTGCAGCTTACTTCTTCCCACTCTACCACGAAGTTGATGAAGTGCTGATAAACCAAAGCGTTCACTATCAAAAATAACCATCATAGTTGCATTAGCTACATCTACCCCAACTTCTACAACTGTTGTACTAATTAAAATTTGAATTTCATTTTTTTGAAAACTATCCATAACAATTTCTTTTTCTATTGCACTCATTTTTCCATGTAAGCCACCAATTTTATATAATTTTCCAAATGCTTTATTCATTTTTTCTTCTAATATTTTCACATTTTCCAAATCTATTTTTTCACTTTCTTCAATCAAAGGAGCAATAACATACACTTGGTGACCCTTTCTTAATTCTTGATACATACTCTCTAAAACATCTCTTATTTCATTATTTGTCTTTATTATTGTAATAACTGGAAGTCTCCCATTTGGCATTGTACGAATACTAGATGTATCCATATCTCCATAAATCGTAAGTGCATAAGTTCTTGGGATTGGTGTTGCACTCATATAAAGAATATCAGGAGAAAAACCCTTATTTTTTAAATTGCCTCTTTGATTAACACCAAAACGATGTTGTTCATCTGTAATAACTAAGCCTAAGTTATAATACTCCACTGCCTCACTAATTAAAGCATGAGTGCCAACAACAATTTTTATTTTTCCATTTTTTAAATTTTCATATATTTCCTTTTTCTCTTTCACTTTTGTTTTACCTGTTAAAAGAGATACTTCAATATTTTCATCCTTAAAAATATCCAATAATTTATTATAATGTTGTTTTGCTAAAATCTCTGTTGGCGCCATTAAAGCACTTTGATATCCACTCAAATAATTCATATACATAGCACAAAAACTGACAATTGTTTTTCCGCTTCCTACATCCCCCTGTACTAATCGATTCATCTGCTTTTCACTATTTAAATCTATATATATTTCTTTTACTGTACTCATTTGATCTTCTGTCAATTTAAAAGGTAATGTTTGAATAAATTGTTCTACTTCAGTAAACAAAATATTCCTTTTTATTCCTTTAGATTTCTTCTTTTCATTTTTCAAATAATTCATTTTTAACATAAATAAAAATAATTCTTCATATTTTGCTCTTAATAAAGATAGTTTTAATACTTGAATATTACTTGGAAAATGAATATTTTTTAAACTAGTTTCTTTTTCTATAAAATGATATTTTTCTATTATCTCTTTTGGTATATAATCTATTACTTCAAATGATTCACTCATAATCTCTTTTAAATAAGATTGTATTTGTTTCGTTGTTATTCCATAATAGGAATGATAAACTGGTTCTATTTTGGGAACATCTGACAATATTTCAAACTGTATGTCACTTGCAACAATTGTATTATGTTTTATATCATATTTTCCAATTACAGTAATAGCTATACCAACAAATAATTTATTTTTTAAAAAAGAGCGATTAAAAATAACTACTTGTAATAATCTATTTGAAGTTCTAAAACGAAAATTCATTTTATTCAATTTTCTATTGATGTGATAAACTGTAGGAACTGTTTCAATAAACCCATCTATTATAATTTTATCATCTTGTTTTAATTCTTCTATATTACTTCTTTTTAAAATATTATAACGAAAAGGATAAAACATAAGCAACTTTTCACTATTATCAATTCCCATTTTCATTAAATTGCTCATTGTCTTTGGTCCAAGCCCTTTAATTTCCTTTAATTCCTTCATACTATCACCATAATCATTATACTGAACATAGTTTTCTAATTCAAGATAAAATAAAATTTTTCTACAAAAAACACTAAAAAAGGTTGACAAATCGTCTTTTTTCGATTAGTATATACAGTACCAATTCGAATTAGACGAATTGGCGCTAGTATCACACTAGCCAACCCCTTTTTATTCTTTTATAAGGACGGTCTTCAGGGGGCCGTTCTTTTTTTGATTTTAAAAAGATATGAATTGACTCATACCTTTTTTTATTTTATTTCTTCTAATTTTACACTCACTAATTTACTAACTCCAGACTCTTGCATTGTAATACCATATAATACATCTGTATACTCCATTGTTTTTTTCTTATGAGTAATTAAAATAAATTGTGTTTTATCCTTTAATCCTAATAAATATTTACCAAAACTATCTACATTTACTTCATCAAGTGCTGCTTCTACTTCATCCAAAACACAAAATGGTACAGGACGTGATTTTAATATAGCAAATAATAAACTAATTGCTGTAAATGTTTTTTCTCCTCCTGATAATAATGAAATGCTTGTTAATTTCTTACCTGGTGGCGAAGCTACAATTTCAATTCCAGTTTCTAAAATATTATTTGGATCTGTTAATTTTAACTCTGCATAACCACCATGAAATAGTTCCTTAAAAGTTTCTTCGAAATGAGAACTAATTACCCCAAATGTTTCTAAAAATTCTTTTGTCATAACTGTATCCATTTCCGAAATAATATCTAACAATGTATTTTCAGCATTTGTTAAATCTTCACATTGATGTAATAAAAATTCATAACGTTCACTTACTCTAGCATATTCATCAATCGCTCCTAAATTTACCATACCAAGTTCTTTTAAATTTCTTTTTAAATTCATAACTTTTGTTCTTGCAGTATCTTCTTCCATATCAAGTAAATAGTTTGCTTTGGCTTTCTCAAAAGTCATATTATAAGTCTCGCTTAATGTTTCTAAATAATGATCTAATTTTACATCCATTCTATTTACTTCAATTTCCAAATCTCTTAATTCTTTATTTTTAGAACTTAACATACTATTTTCTCTTCTAAGTTCGAGTTCTGCTTCTTCTAATTCTTCTGAGGCTTCTCCTTTTTCTTTGATTTTACTATGAAGCGATAATTCTATACTCTTTTTCTTTTGCTCTGCTTCATAATACTCATTTAATACCATTTGTTCTTCTTCATCTAATGTATCATTTATAGTATGTTCAATACTACTAATTTCTTCTTTCAAATGCTTTAATTCCTCTGATACATTTTCGTTAATAATTTTCTTATTTTTAATAATTTCATCTAGTTGTGTAAATTCTTTATGAACAAAATATTGATTATCTTCTGCTTCTTTTGTTTTATTATCAAGCAAATTGATATTATTTTCTATTTCTTTTATTGTTTTAATTACATTTTCTTTTTCTTTCAATTTACTTTCTAATTCTTGTTTTTCTGTAATAATATTTCTATTTTTAGCAGCTTCTCCTCCTGTAAGTGATCCTCCTACATGAAGAATTTCACCATCTAATGTTACAATACGATAACGATATCCAATTTTCTTAGCGATACTATTAGCACATTCTAGTGTACTTGCTACAATAACATTTCCAAGTTGATTTTTTAAAATGCCATCATACTGTTTATCATACCAAATTAAATTTGAAGCAATTCCAATAAATCCTTCTAATGTAGGTAACATTTCCAATGTAGATGCATCTATTATTTTCGGTTTAATAATATTAATTGGAAAGAAAGTAGCTCTTCCTAATTTATTTTGTTTTAAATAAGAAATTGCCTCCTTCGCACATTCTTCATCCTCGACAATTAAATAACTAGAAGCATATCCTAAACTTGTCATAATAGCTTTAGCACAAATTTCATCTACTTCAATAACATTTCCAATCGCATTATGAATTCCTTTTAATCTAGGATTATCTAAAATACTTTTTACAGCATAAGGTAAACTACCATTATTTTGAATACTTTCTTGTAAGCGGTCTATTTGAATACTTAAATTTTGTTCTAATCTAACATTTTTTGTTAATTCTTCTTCATATATTCTTTTTCGCTTTCGCAATTCTTCAAAAATATGTTCTGATTCTTCTAATTTTTGTTTTAATTTTCTTAATTCTTTATTCATATTATCTAATTCTTGATTTAATAATAAGGTTTGATTTTGTAATCCTAATTCTTTTTCTTTTAATGATAAAATTTGATCATGTAATTTCTGATTATCTACTTCATATTTTTTTCGTTCTAATAAAATAGCTTTTCGACTATTGATTTGTTCTACTTTCCTTGTCATTTCTAATAAAGATGTTTGTAATTCACTAATCTCTGTTTCTAGTTTTGTGATTTTTACTTTATATTCTTCTATTTTTGCTTCTCCTTTATTACTTTCAAAATTAGAATTTAATAATTCATTATTTAATAAAGAAATACGTTCTTTTTTATTTTGATATTCTTCATTGATTTTAGATATATCAGAAGCAATTAAAGCTATTTCAACATCTTCTAATTCTTTTTTTACTTCTAAATATTTCTCTGCTTGTTCTTTTTGCTCTTTTAAAGGTCCTACTTGTATTTCAAGTTCTTTAATAATATCATTTACACGATTCATATTATCATGTGTACGTTCTAATTTACGAAGTGCCTCTTCTTTTCTTCTTTTATATTTAAGTACTCCTGCCGCTTCTTCAAAAATGATTCTTCTATCCTGTGGTTTACTACTAATAATTTCTTCTATTTTTCCTTGTGAAATAATATTAAAACTTTCTTTTGCTACTCCACTATCCATTAGTATTTCCGTAATATCTTTTAATCTACATTTTTCTCCATTTAATGAATATTCATTCGTTCCATCTTTATATACTCTTCTTCTAAGGGCGACTTCATCATAAGCAACTGGTAAATAATGATCTTTATTATCAAAGACAAGTGTAACACTTGCTACATTCATAGCATTTCTTGACTTACTTCCAGAAAATATAACATCTGCCATATTTCCATCCCCACGAAGAGATTTTACTGATTGTTCTCCAAGTACCCAACGAATGGCATCTACAATATTGCTTTTACCACTTCCATTTGGTCCTACCACCCCAGTAATACCTGAATTTAATTCTACATCAATATGATCCGCAAATGATTTAAATCCATGTGCTTTTATATTTTTCAAATACATCTTTATCACGTCCATTATATTCTATCTACACTAGTAATCATTATAACATAATTTTTAAAAGTATTCTACTTTCTATATTTTTTTCTGATGTAAAAATAAAGAAACGATACATATAACTTATACTGTTTCTAATTTTTTATTTGGTCAATATGTATGGTGAACTTTCAGTTCCGTTTCCACTTTTTATCTTTACATTAGTATTGGGAAAAACAACTGAACGTACACTATAATTATGAGAAGAACCTAATGCTTCAACATTGCTATATTCAGTAATAGCTATATCTAGCTGACCGTTATACGCAATAGGCATCAAAGTCCATCATCCTAGATCAGATATTAAAAGTCAATAATAGTCATAAGTCCAATATGACTAGATGTAATTAAACTGCTCTCTTTTTCTCTTTTTTCATATCTCTCAAGTATGTTACCATCTCCATATTGTAAACTTCCTAATCGCCACTTATTATTCAATATCCATGATTTCTGAGTATCAGAATTTATCCACACCACACTATTATATACATCACTTTCTAATATCACATTAAGATTTTCTTGCCAAATCCAAGCATTAGAGCCCAATCTGCCATTACCACCGTTATCAAACGCAACTGATGTACTATAAGCTTTAAACTGCCATCTGCTCCATTTATTGTATATGTAAATCCATTTACTTTATTTGGACTAATACTGCTTACTGTTATTAAAATATTCTTCTCTTTTACATAACTATTATCTGCCTTTGTTATTGTTATCTGTGCTTCATATCTAATATTACTACTTTTCTTATTACACTTGCTGTCTTTCCATTACTATATGTGATTGTATAACATCCTTCTTTACTTGTATCTATTTCTTCTACTATTCTTCCGTTTAATGTTATTACTGAATCTAATAGATCTTTTATTGGATTTCCATCTTCTCCTTTGTTATCTATTACTGTATCTGAATCCTCTTTACTATTGCTTACACCATAATCTTCATTACATGCTTTTTCTATTATGATATCTCCATCTTTATCTACATAGAATATTCCTTCTCCTTCATTTTTTCCATTTGTCTTTACTATTTTTTCTTTCTCTCCTACTTTTGTTAGAGTTAAGGTTCTATGATCATAATAGTATTCTCTTGAAAAGTTAAAGTTATCATCTGCCATATCTATTTCTATTGCTTTCATAATTCCATGTATACTTTCTTCGAATATATTTTTTTCTTCTTTTTTATTTTGTAACTATTTAGGTATAAATATTCATTTTCTTTTGAATTCAAATTAAAATGAGGAGTTTTCTCCATTTTGCATAGATAAGCAAAATAAATTGCTATAAACTAATTAAAAAGAGAAAATATTTTAAATTAAGCTTTTGTAATAATGAAATATTTGAATAAATTACTTTCTATGTGCCTAATATCATTTATTTTTGTTACATTCCATATCAGAATAACACAAAAAAGAGCGCTTAAAAACGCTTATTTTACTATCCAAGCATTTGGTACATACCTTTGTCCACTATTCGCATCTACAGAACAACAAGGTTTATTAGTAAGTTTACCTTCTACTGCTAAAGTGGTAGAGCCTCCACCATCTAAATTCACAGCATTATATGCTTTATATCTAGTTAAAATTTTAATTAAACCATTCATATCAATTCCGAGACTATATCCTGCATTTCTACCATCTATTACTAAAAATAATACAATACCATCTTTTCTTTGCGCTAAAACTGTACGAGAAGCAATTCCCCATCCACCATTTCCTTGAATTTCGGCTGCTTTTCCATTTACAATCAAAAATGGTCCAAATTCAACTGCATCTACCATCCCATTTTTAATCGCAGTTTCAGGGTCTTCTTTCGTCAAAACCAAAACATGATCTTTATTAAATCCAGCTAGTCCTCCTCCATACCCAGAAGAGCTTCCAGTTAATACTACTTTTCCATCCATAATCACAGTTCCTACTGCTACACTACCTTTACTTCCTGCATCATAAAAACCACTTGCATTGATTGCTACTTTTGCATTTTCTCTCTTAGAAATATCAGTTAAAAAAGCTCCACCATATACAGATTTTGCACTTGCTCCTACTAGTTCTACCCTAGAAGCATCATAAATTGCTACCAAATAACCAACATATCCATTTTCTTTAATTGGAATTACTTTATAAAGTGTATCTTCATCACGTTTTAAAATCTCTTCATCATAAACAGAATCATATATACCAGTATCTGTAGCATCACCAAAATCAATATCACTAGCATCTGTATTTTCGCCAATTTCTACAATCTTATTCTTAGATAAAATCTCACTTATCATTTCATCACTATAAAATATTCTAGCAAGATACTTATGACTCATTGTTGTCATAGCAGAAGTTACTAACATATCTCTAAAATAAGAAATAGGTCCATATGTCAAAAATAAACCAACAATAGCAAATAAATCCATAAGAATACAAACAGTAACTCCAATCACTAACTTCTTACTTTTCTTTAAATTTTTTTCTACTTTGTCTTTTCTATTTTTTTTCTTAGACTTTTTATTTTCTTTATCCTCTAATTCATTTTCTACTATATTTTCTTCTATTTTTTTCTTACTTTTTTTTGTATCTTTGGTTTTCTTTTCTTTTTTATTAGGTTCCTCAAAATCTTCCATCAATTCATCAAGTTCATTTTCAGATATTGTCTTTTTTTCTTTAACTTCTTCTTCCTTCTTTATCTCCTTAGGAATTTCCTTTTTTTCAGCTTTCTGAGTAATCTCATTTTCTTTCTTCTCTTCTACTTTCTTTAAAATATCTCTTACCTTATTTTCTTCACTACTAGTAACATCTTTTGTTACTGGTACTTTTACATTTTTTTCTTCTTTTTTAGGTTCTTCTATAATTGCTTTTTCTTCTACGTTTTTCTCTTCTATTTTTTCTTCTTTTGGTACTTCTACTACTTTTTTAGGTAATGCTTCTTTTTTGGGAATATCTTCTAAAGAAGCATTTTGTTTAGCTTTTCTTTTTCTTTCCATAAAGCTTCCAACATTTAATAAAGAATATAATTCTTCTACATCTTTTTCTTGTCTATTATTCTCCATAAATGCCTCCTAACTATGCTCCAAAATCATTTTGATAACTAATCAAACTAGCATTTTTAACTCCTTCAATTCCTTCAAATTGATCAACAATTTCTTCTTTCACTTCTTTTAATTCTACTTCAAATGTAAGCTCAATCACATTTTTAGTAAGTGATTTACTTTTTAATTTTTTATTTTTAAGTTTCTTCATTATTTTACTAACTTCCTCATGAGCACTAGACTCATATTTTATAACTAATAAATAATTAGAGCTTACTTTAAAACCCATACTATAACTAATAACATATAATAATCCAAGTAAAGCTGATGCTAACACAGATATCAAATAAAGCCCTGCACCTGACATAATTCCTGCAGTAATCCCCCAAAACATAAAACCAGTATCAACAGGTTCTTTTACAGCTGTTCTAAAACGAACAATTGATAAAGCTCCTACCATACCTAAAGAAAGAGCTAGATTAGAACTAATTGTTCTAATAATCATAGCAGTTACCATTGAAAGTAAAATAATACATAAAGAAAATGATTTAGAATATACAACCCCTGTATATGTTTTTCTATAAATATAAACAATAAATAATCCTATTAAAAAAGCTATTAAAAGTGAAAATATCATCTTATCTACAGAGATAGAACCAGTAAATTCTGATACCACACTCTTTTTAATCATATCTAAAAAATTCATATATAAATCCTCCTATTTTATACTTCTACAAAGTGCGAATTTTGATACTGCTTCTCTATACATTGGAACAGTACTTAAAATAATCGATATAGCCTCAGGTAAAACTTCATTAAATTTTACTTCTAGTACTATATTTTCATCATTAATTACTTCATATGTCGGAAATTCTATATCAAATAATCCATATTCATATCTTCCTGATTTTATTTTAGAATCAAATGTAATTCTAATGTCTGATATAGGATAAGTAAAGGCTAATCTTGTGTAATCTACAATGACAGAAGGTTTTAAATGTTTTCTTTTCATATCATTTAAAAATTCTTCTAATAGGCCAGTACCTTCTATTTCATCTAATTCTTCATTTACTATTTTATCACATATTTCTCTAGAAATCGACATTTGATCTTTAGAAGTCATATTATTATCTTTTACTTTACGTTCTAGTCTAATAAATGTATCATCATCATTATAATATCTAATTCGATATTTTTCACGATATAATACACCATCTAATTTCTCATAATATGCATCTGAACTATCATTATCAAAATATAAACTCCTTATTTTATAAGTGTTATCTTTATAAATCGAATTGGTATCAATATCCATAATAGTCGATAAACTCATTTTTAGTATTTCAGCAATACTTGGACTTATAATAAATTTTAATTCATTTCTATATTTTCTCATAAATCACCAAAATACTTATTCATATCACTTTCACTTAAATGAAAGAAGTTCTTAGTTTGTCTTAATAAGTATCCTTCTCTTTTTTTTATAAAAGTTCTAACCACATCAACATTTTCTATCCAATCATCCATTGTCATTCCCCACCTTTTCTGATTTCGCTCCATTTCTGGATATAAGTTTTCATATATACTTTCTAATTTTTCTAATATATGTTCTTCATTCCAAATATTTTTTAAATTCCAACTAAGTCTTTCTAAAAAATCTTGTTTAAATTCTGTGCTAGTAAACATTCCTCTCATAAATGTTGTTGGAACTTTAAAATCACTCATTCCTTCTGGATTGGTCATAAAAGTATAATAATTGTTTTCTGGAAAATACATAGAATAATCCAAATCATAATAAATAAAGTGCAATTTACCATTATCAATATTAGGATGAGTAAATACACGAGTATTGATAATATCGTTATTAGTTGTATAAATTTCGCCTATCCAAAAATCAATTAAACTATTGATATTCACTCTTTCTTTTACATATTCATAATTGGAACTCACATTCATGTTATGAGTACTAATATAGTTTACAATATTTGTATAATCTTTACTACTTCCCAAACTTACATTATAGTCTGCTCTAACAATATTTCCTTTACTCCCATCAACATTATAATGATTACTTAAAAATTCATCATCTACTTTTTCACGAATATTATAAACTCCCCAATAATTTCCATTGATATATAAAACAATTGATTTATAACTTTGTACTTCCGCTTCACTATCTTCCATTAGAGAAGTAGCTAAAATATCTCTAAAAAAAGCACTTTCACTATCTTGGGAACCACTTCTAAGAACCAAAGTATTAAATACTGAAAAATCACGATTATCAAATACTTGATAGTGTAAACTTGCCTCTCCATATTTCTTTTTAAACTTTAAAGCAAAGCTTTTTTTGGCCATACCTCTAGTTGATCCCCCGAATAATTTAAATCCACAAGGAATTGAAAAACTTTTTCCATCTTCGTATAATTCTGCATGGCTAGCTACTTCTAACGCTGTATCCCAACTGTTAGCCTGTATAGTTCTAAAATCACTTGGATTCATAGATACTGACATAACAGGAAGACTATGCTTTTCATTGATAATAAAACTGCTTGTTACAACAGGACTATCAATTTTTCCTTCTTCTACACTAATGGTTCTCACAACTGTTGTTTCTGATAAAGAAATAGGACCAGTATATTTACTAGATCTTGTACTTGGTACACTTCCGTCTAAAGTATAATATATGGTCCCATTAGAAGTAAGTTCTAGATTGACTTCTTCATTATTATAAATACCAGCTTCTTTACTTAACTTAGGTACTGTTGCAACTGATATCATTCCATCTCCATTTTCTTTTCCTGGTGTTGGAATTTTAAAATAGAAAAATCCATAATCACTATTTCTACCCATACTATATTCTAAAGGAATAGATGAAATAAACATTGCATCAATAATATTTTTTCCATCTGTAATATATAATGATTCTGTTTCAGACAATTTAAAATTAGTATGTTGATAACTATTATTCGATAAGTTAGTATCACCTGATGCCATCACAATATATAATTCTCCTGGTTTTAATGTAACATCAGGTAAATTCCATTCTTTTAATCTACTATCATTTGTTGTTAAATAATAATTTTTTAATGAAATATCCTTGCTAGAATTATTTTTAAGCTCTATCCAATCATAATATTCTCCTCCATTTTGAATTAAATAAGAAGTATTATCATTCATGACTTCATTGATAATAAGTCCATTATCATTTTGGAGTTTTTCTTTAGAAAAAGCTTCTACTCCTGATACAGTATTCTCATAGCCTGGACTTATTTTTCCTGTTTCTATCCATTCATTCTCTTTTACTAATGCCATTCCATTTTCTAAGTTTGAATACTTTATTTCTTCTACTATTTTTCCTGAACGTGTTAAAATGGCACTTCCATTTTTAGAAGTAAGTTTAAAATTTGCATGCCATTCTTTATCAATTTGATTTTTACCAGATGTATAAATAACTTTAATCTTATTTGGTTCAATAGTTTCATCTGGAAATTGCCATTTAAACGGATTACTAATATCACCACTAAGTCCATATTCTTTTAAAGAAATTGTTTTATCTGTTTTATTTTTTATTTCAATATATCCACTATAATTTCCATAATTATCTTTAAAATGCCCAGCATTATTTGGAAGAACTTCTATAATTTCAATATCAGCTTCTTCTCCCCTTATTGAATTTATATATTCACTTCTACCTTCTTCTGTATTTGGATAGCCAGGGGTTGCAATACTTGTAAGTATCCAATCGCCATTATTATTTCTAGCCATTACTTGATTTTTATTTAATGAAAGTGTCTCTACTGCATCAATTACTTTTCCATTTCTATTACGAAGTGATATAACTTCTCCTCCACTACTACTCAATTTAAAGTTTGCATATAGTCCATCTTCATTTGTTCCTGATAAATAGACAACTAAATAAGATTTTGCTTTAATGGCAACATCTGGAAAAGCCCATTTTGATTTATTTTCTTCATCTGATAAGCCATAATTAGCAAGATTTATATCTTGATTACTTCCATTATATAATTCAATCCAATCATAAATTCCTCCATTTGGAGCAGCTAATGCCCCACTATTAGATGTCATAATTTCATTTATTACAAGTGTTCCTACACTGCTTTCTCCATCTACATCTATATCAGATTCTTGTAAGTTAGAATTTTGTTTTCCATTAAAAAGGAAACTTAAAATGACAAAAGCAATAATAACACCAAGTAAAATAAGTATCAACATTCTGTTTTGTTTTAATTTCTTTTTGTCAAACATAGTATTCCTCCTTAACTTTTCTTTACATATCATATCATAATATTTGATTATTTTCTAGATAATGACGTATAAATGTTGAAAACAAAATGTAAATAGCAAGTGATATTTGTTAATATAGCTTTATACTTTTCACAATATTTACATCTAATTCATTTAAATGAAGTGCTAAAGATCATTATCTAAATCAATATATGGTCCTTCATCACAATGATAAAAAAATTCCTCTACTGCAAGCTGATATTTTGGCTTTTTATATTCATGTAAACATACTTTTGAAATATCATAATCATTATTTAGTTCATATTTGATAAATTTATCTCTAACATCCAATAATAATTTTTTTCTAGAAGAATATTCATGTATTCCTCTAAATATCTCCCAAGAATGTTCAAACCAATAGTATTTATTATCCTTTTCAAAAGTAAGAAATGTATGAGTAGGACAATTTTTTCCATCATAATGTACGATAAAATAAGTTTTTATAGAATCATATGCTTTAAAATAATAACGTTCTAGTTCTACTTGATCCCAACATATTCCCATTTTATATTTCATTGTGTCATGTGGACACAAAAGACGATAATTATTTGCAAATGTTTGATCAACTACTTCATGTTTTATTTTATCTTCATCCACCCATCCATATTTAATATCATTCATCATTTCCATAATTTCATATTCATCATAAAATGTCCAAATATTTAATTGTCCTTTTACTTTTATCGTTTTCTCTAATAGAGTAATATCTTCAAGTGTCCATGCATATCTTCCGATTTCATATTCTCCACAAATATATTCTTGGTGATTATTCTTTTTTATATCTTCTACATATTCTTCTGTCATATAAATACAATCTAACAAATTACATTTACAAATAATATATCCAAAATTCATTTCTTTATTTTCTACTAAAGACATTAACTCATTATCTTCTAAATCTTTTTTACTAACTTTAGTCATACTAGCATGAATATATAACTCTCCTCTATAATCAGTTTTCCAACTACGTGTTTCTACTAGCTTCTTTTTTTCTTTTATCAAAGTTGCATATGGTTCAGTTAAACTTAATATTTTTTTCATAATTATTCTCCAAACATATCAAGTAAGACTTCATACTCTTCTTCAGAAATGACTAAATCAGGTTGTTTATTTGCTATCATTTCTTTAAATTTTAGAAATGGAACAAAAAATATTTCTGATATCTCTTCTACTTGATATTTCATATCACTAATGCTTTTATCTGTTCTTAGAATATAAAAATCATCATATTCATTATCAATAAACGTTTTATTACTAACATGACATCTTTTAATTGTTTTAATAAATTCTAAATCGCTTTCTTTGACATCTAAATTAAGTTCTTCCTTTAATTCTCTGATTGCTCCTTCTATGCTAGTATCTCCAACAGTTAAATGACCTGCACAAGAAATATCTAACATATTTGGATCACTATCTTTAATAGGACATCTTCTTTGTAATAATATTTCTCCTAAATCATTAATAATCCATATATGAACAGCTTTATGAAAATTTCCATTTCTATGCACTTCACTTCTTGATTTTATTTTACCTGTCTTGTTTCCAAATTCATCTAATATATCAAAATATTCTTCTTGCATAAAATTACTCCTTTAATTATTTCTATTATAACATTTTTACCATTATTTAAAAAGAAAATAATGACCTTTATGTCACTATTCCACTTCACTTAGTATATTATCCAATACCAGGCTAATTTCGTCTAGCGAATAACGTTTCTGATATAACTTTTGTTTTAAAAATAAATATAATTCATTTCCTGATTTTTTATTTTTATATTTCTGATACAATTTTCTAGCTTCATGTTCTAATATATCAGTATGATTTACTTCCTCTTTCTCTAATTGTCGATTTACCATTTCTTTTGAAAAACCCAACATAGTCATTTGTTCAGTAATTTTTTGTTTTAAATAATTTTGTGAATATTTATGATTACTATTTAACTTTTTAGAAATTAGCTTTTTTAATTTTTCTTCTACCACATTTTTATCTATTCTTTCTAATTCTGCTAAGATCAAATCTAATTCAAATTCAGTTTTTAATAATTCTTCTTTTATTTTATTTGGTCCATCATTTGAAAAATTAATCCTATCATGAATATATGCTTCTATATATGCTTTTTCATTAAATAATCCTTGTTCGTTTAATCTATTTATAATATTTGTTTGTTCTTCTAAACAAACCTCTTGTTTGTTTAAAAAATCAATTACTTCTTTTTTACTTCTTAACTTTCTTCCAATAAATTGTAATGTTTTATCATATATTTCAGCACCTTTACTCTCTTCTTCTATTGTTTGTAATAGTTCCTCTGTTATGTCTTTTTTGAGTAATAATTGATATTTTAAAATGATTGTATCATATGTTTTTATTTTTTTATTAGACAATTCTATTTCATATTTATTTTTGCCAGTTTTGCGAATATGGATTATTTTCATCATTTTCCCCCTCATATAATATTTTATTTTCTAATAATTGTTTTACTGTTTGATAAATTTTTTCTACTTCTTCTTCCTTATATCATTTTTCTCTATTCATTTTTTGAAATTTGAAATAAAGTTGATGAATATTAAAAACTTTATATTCTTTGCTATAAGGTACTTCTAACATACATATACCTTTTTTAACAATAATTTTTTTGACATGAGATTTCAATTTTAAATTTTCTTCTACTTTGTCTAATTCTAAAAAGAAATTAGGAATTTCGCATACTCCTTCATCTTTTAATATAAAGTATTTTCTTCCTCGCCTTCTATTCGTCCAATATACTCTAATATTTTGATTAAATAAATTCCACTTGTGCTAATACAAATTAGTTTATTATTATCTATTTTTATAATATATTTATTTTGCTTTTTCAATATATGTTCTACTAAATTCATTTGTTCGTTTTCAATATTTTTTTGGGATAAGCGAAATGCTGATCTTGCACCATACTTTTTAACTTGGATATATATTTTTACAAGAACAATAATTATAAAGATTAAAAATACCCACCAAAACGCATAAATAAGTCCAAGAACAGCTGCTACTGCAGTTGCTGGTATTATCATTTGATTCCTCCTAAATAATAAGAAAAACTTAATACCTTATTTCATATGTATTAAGTCTTTAGAAACTTCTTCTAATGCTTTTCCTATTTCTTTTTTAGAAACATACTCATTTTCTTTCATTTGATAATGGTCTGTTTCTTTCATTTCTTGTGCTCTTCTAGCAACAATATTCACTAGTAAATATTTTGAGCCAACTTGATTTAATAATTTATCAATTGATGGATAAATCATTTTTTCATCCCTTTCTATTTTGATTGTAACGTAGATTTTCCATCTATGCAAGCAATCTACTGTAATTTGACATTTTTTGACAATTGTTTTATTTCTTCATAAATACTTTCTACTACTTCTTCTGTATATTGTATTTCTTTATTCATTTTTTGAAATTCAAAGTGAAAATGATGAATTCCAATTACTTGATATTCCCTACTATAAGAGGAATCTAACATACATATTTCTTTTTTAATAATAATTTTTTGTATTGAATATGGAATCTGTTCTTCTAGTTCCTTTAACTCCAAAAAGAAATTAGAAATTCGAGTAGTTCCATTATCTTTTAAAATAAAAGTTTCATCTGTTTCATTTCCTTCTATTCTTCCTGCATATTCTAATATTTTAATTAAATAAATTCCACTCGTACTAACACAAATAAGCTTACTATCATCTATTTTTATAATATGTGTCCCTTGTTGTTTATTTAATATATGTTCTACTAAATTCATTTGTTCATTTTCTGTACTATTATGGGAAAACCGAAATACAGATTTCATACCATATTTTTTAGTTTGATTATATATTTTTACAATAGCTCCTGTCAAAATTGGACCGCAAATAAGTAAAACTGGAAAACTAAATTTGTATATAATTGCTCCAAACATGCAAGCCACAATATACGAAATTGTAAATATAATAATCAAAATAGCGATTATCACTTAATAACCTCATAAATAAGAGGTTCTGGTTCTATATAATGCACACCAATATCAAAACAATTTAATATTTTTCCTAATTCCATATCTTTTTCATGAAGATATATTTTAAGTAATTCTTCATCTTGTAAAATAAAATCTCCTACCTTTTTACTTAATATAATTCCAACTCCATAATCAATTTTATCTTCTTTTTCATATCTTCCAGCTCCTATTTCTCTTACTATTTCACCTAACTTTAATGTATCAATATGGTTAATGTATCCAGATTTCGTACTTTTTATTGAAAATTCTTTTGGAGCACGCTCTAATTTTTCTAAATTTCCTCCTTGTGCTTTTACAAATTCATCAAATTTAGAATAAGCTTTTCCATTTGTGATATTTTCTTCTAATCTTTTCTTTGCTTCTTCCTCTGTAATAAAAAGACCTAATGAAGCCATACAAGAGCCAAGTTTCATGACTAATTCATAAACATCTTTTTCATAACTTCCCTTTAAGAAATTGATACATTCTTCTACTTCTAATGCATTTCCTATATGAGTTCCAAGAGGCTCATCCATATTCGTTAATACACAAATAATTTCTTTACCAGCATTTTTCCCTATTTTTACCATAAGATTGGCTAATTTATTAGCTTCTTCCAAATTTTTAACAAGAGCACCACTACCTACTTTTACATCAATAACGATTTTGTCTGCACCACTCGCTAATTTTTTACTCATAATACTTGTTGCAATTAAAGGAATAGATTCTACTGTTCCTGTTACATCACGAAGAGCATATATCTTTTTATCAGCTGGAACTAAATTTCCCATTTGCCCAACAAGTGCGAAATGAATATTATTTACTTGATTAGTAAACTCTTCTAATGACATAGAAGTAGAAAAGCCTGGAATAGATTCTAATTTATCAATCGTTCCTCCCGTATGTCCAAGACCTCTTCCACTCATTTTGGCAATATTTACTCCTAGAGAAGCTAAGAGAGGGCCTAAAATAATAGTTGCTTTATCCCCTACACCACCTGTCGAATGTTTATCTACTTTGATTCCTTTTATTTTAGATAAATCAAGTACTTCTCCACTATGTAGCATCACATCTGTAAGTGCAAATACCTCTTCTTCTGTCATATCATTTAAACAAATTGCCATAAGTAAAGCACTCATTTGATAATCTTTAATACTTCCCTCTACATATCCATTTACTGCATACATAATTTCTTCTTTTGTTAATTCTTCTTTTTTTCTCTTTTTATTTATAATTTCTATTATGTTCACATTATCACCTATTTTCATTATACATGAATTTGATGAAAAGAAATACTTTATTTACAAAAATTTACAAAAAAAAGCTATGATAGCTCTTCTTCTTTTCGTTTACTAGATAGAAAGGTTATTTTTTCAGCTACTACTTCAACAACTTGTCTTCTCTCTTCTTCGTCTAATTCAATATTTCTTGTTTGAATCCGACCTTTAACTCCGACCAAATCGCCTTGCTTGCAATACTCAACGGTACTTTCTGCAACCCCTTTCCAAAGAACACAAGAAATAAAATCTGTATCATATTCACCATTTAAGTTCTTATAGCTTCTTGGGACTGCTAATGTAATATTAGTTACCTTTCTTCCACTATCTGTTTCACGAAGTTCTGGATCTCGTACTAACCTTCCTACTAATACTGTTTGATTTAACATAATATTTTCCTCCTTCGTCAAAGATAATAAACGATAAAAAAAAGAAAAGCAAATGACACTTTTTCCTTTTCTGTATATATTTTTGTGCAAATTTTCAAAATCTGCTATACAGATTTGCTTATTTTGCAATAAAAAATGGACCATTATATAAATTTTGACTAATTAGAACAATCTAAATGATGAGTAAAACTAATAATATTGTTTGTTCCTTCTTCTAACTTTAATTCAGTATAAGAAGTATCAGAGCATTTTTCTAGTTCACTTAAATCGTAGTCTGTATAATTATCTGCATTTGTTTTACGAAGTGCTTCCAAAGATACAGTTGGATCAGTTAAATACTTATTCATAAATCTAACATAATAGTCTTTTGCATATGTTTCCATAGCTTCTTCAGCTTTACTTTTCTTATTTGGTTCATTTTGTTCTTTTTTCTTCCCACAACCAACCGCAAATAAAGATAAAACGGCAACAGTTACGATTAAAAACTTCTTCATCTTCATTCTTTTTTCCTCCTTATTATTTACATTATAACACAAAATTTGCAAATTAAAAATAGTTTTTTAATAAAGCATTCAATTCTACTGCATATTCCATTGGAAGTTCTTCTCTAAAACGGTCAATAAATCCCATTATAAGTAATTCTTTCGCCTTTTCTTCTGAGAGTCCTCTACTCATTAAATAAAATAATTTTTCTTTGTCAATTTTCGAAACAGTAGCTTCATGTTCTAAATTAGAACTTTGATTTTCTATCACATTTTTAGGAATTGTATCACTTTTTGAAAACTCATCTAAGATAATGGTATCACATTTAATAACACTTTTAGAATTTTCTGCTTTTTTTGTGATTTTTACTGTTCCTCTATAACTTGCATTTCCACCTTTGGCTGCAATTGATTTACTAATAATATTACTTGTCGTATGAGAAGCTAAATGAATCATTTTTGCTCCAGTATCTTGTATTTGAGCTTCTGTTGCAACTGCGATTGAAATGCAATTTCCTTTTGCATATTTTCCAGCTAATACGCAACAAGGATACTTCATATTAACTTTAGAGCCAATATTACCATCAATCCATTCCATTAGCCCATTTTCTTCTACAATTGCTCTTTTAGTAACTAAATTATAAATATTATTAGCCCAATTCTGAATAGTTGTATAACGACATTTCGCATTCTTACCAACATAAATTTCAACTACCGCTGCATGAAGAGAATCAGATGTATAAGTAGGTGCTGTACAGCCTTCCATATAATGTAATTCACTATCTTCATCAACAATAATAATAGTTCTTTCAAACTGACCCATATTTTTACTGTTAATACGGAAATAACTTTGTAGTGGACGCTCTAGTTTGGTATGTGGTGGGACATAAATAAAAGTTCCTCCACTCCATACTGCCCCATTTAAAGCTGTATATTTATTCTCATCATATTTTACTAAATTGTTAAAATATTTTTTAAATAAATCAGGATATTTTTTTAATGCTGTATCAGTATCACAAAATATCACATTCTTTTCTACTAGTTCTTCTAACATATGATGATATACAACTTCACTTTCATATTGTGCCCCAATTCCGCCTAAATATTTCCTTTCTGCATCAATTATTCCTAATTTTTTAAAAGTTTCTTTCGCATCCTTTGGAACATCGTTCCAATTTTCACTTACTTTGTCTGTAATTCTTCTAAAATAATTAATTTCATTAAAATCTAATTTTAATTCTGGTCCAAAAATAGGATTTGAAAATTCTTCAAAGATTTCAAATGCTTTTATTCTAAAATCAGTCATCCATTTTGGCTCTTCCTTTAATTTTGAAATTTCTTTTACTACTGTTTTATTTAATCCAACTGTATTCATATGCATCACCATATTTCTATTATAAAGCAAAACAAAAAGGAAAGCAAAGTATTTTTATTAAAAAAAGAAACTCATACTTTATCACTACAATCTTTTTTATTACTCACTTTAATATAAAACTATATCGCTCGTATCTTCATCAAAGTTAGGATACAATAATTTATCTAGTGAATTCTTATTTTTCTCTAAATAATTTTTATCGTTTGCTCTTTTGTTCCATTTGATTCAATAATATATGCTCATTTTTTAATTCTTTTAGAAGTTTTTCTGAAATTTATCTCATTATTTTTAAACACTATATATTCACTTAGCTTTATTGAAATTTCAAATTTCATTTTTTTAACCTTAGATGTATTTTATCATAAAAAACAATAAAATATATAGCTTAAAAACTTTATACGTTTTTAACTTGGATTATTTATTAATAATTACAACATTCTAATGAAAAATCTCCTTAAATGTTTTATAACAACTACATTTTAACAAAAGATCTTCCTTTTTTGTACTCCATCCCCATACTATTTTACACTATCCCCTCTTCAATGAATTTGCAAATTTTCAAAAAATATGTATAATAAGTAACTAAATTCATTAAGAGGAGGAACTTAATATGAAAACATCCGAACAATATTTATCATTTGTGGAAAACAGAATAAAATCTTTAGAAGCAAAATTATACAATCCATCCATTGCTAATTTAGAAAGAGAATTTATCGAGAAAAAAATTAGATACTTAAAAAAATTAACTAATTTACCATTATTACTGACAATCAATAATTTGTCAGATGAAGAATTGCAAGTAATCCAAAATAAATATGGCTATAGTAAAGATTGCGCTAAAACATTTTTAATTAGTCTATTTGAATTAGAACCATTAGCTAAATTCATAGAGCAACCTAAAACAGTTACATTAGGATATATGAAAGAAGCTATTATAAATGATTTTGATACTATGAATTCTTTAATAAAATTGCAAAGTAGAAATCTTGAATATGAAAATAGAAAAAAAACATTATGGGGACCTAGTTCAAATGAACATATTACTTACATTCAACTATATAATGAGGAAAAAAATATGGCCCTACAAAAACAAAAATTAGAAACAGCAATGGAAGAAGCGAAACAAAATTATGATTACGAAACTTTAAAAGAACTTCATACCTATCAAACAAATAGGCAAAAACCATTATCACTTGATTTTATCTTAAAACATAAAGATAAAGTTGAAATAAATCCAGAAGCAAAAAAACTAGCTGCAAGATTAACCAGAAAAGGTATTTTAGGTAAAATTGATAAATTTTTACCATTTAGAAAAAGAAGAGAACAGCAATACTTAGATGCCGTTTTAAATAGTTATAAAAACAATAAAAAATTTTCTACATTAGGTATTGTTAATCAAGACATTACTACGATGGATGAAAAACAAATAATATCTTTAATGAAACAAATTCAAAGTCAAATTACTTATCAGCTAAATAAAATTGCATACACAAAAAATGAAATTCAAAAAGCGAAAAAATTAATTCTAAATCAGATAAAAAAATATGAAATATTACAAGAACAAGACAAAGAAAAATTTATGGCAATACTCGCTACTAAAATAAATTTTCTTCCTAAAATGTTTAAAGAACAAATTTGGAATGAACCTGATTTTAAAGAATCTTTAATGCGTGTTGCTTGCTATCAAGAAGAAAAAATGTTAATAGAACAATTATCTAATTCAGTACAAAATAAAACTGATGCATTATTAGAAATTTCTAGTGAAAAAACTAACACATTTGTAAAAAGAGTTGCTGCTTAGGAACGGTTATTCGTTCCTTTTTATTTTACGAAAAAAAGACTTATAAAGTCTTCTCATGTTCTTCTATTACTTTTTCCATGCCCCACCAACCAAGTAAAGCGCATTTTTTACGATTTGGTTGTCTTCCTACATCATCATATACAACTGCTACTTCTAATATATCAGAATCATATTCTCTTTCATCAATCATATTACCAAAATTTTCAACTATTATTTTAGCTTCTTCTATTGTTTTACCAATTAACGTATCAAGCATAATTGATGTAGAACTTGTACAAATTGCACATGCTTCTCCATCAAAATGAGCATCTACTATTTTCCCTTTTTCTATTTTGACCATTAAATCTACTTCATCTATACAACTTTCATTATTCATATTAACACTAATATAACTTTCATCTTCTATTAGTCCCTTATTTTTAGGATTTTGATAATGTTGTAAAATAATTTCTCGTTTCATTTTTGGATCCATATTATCACCTTTTCTCCTATTTCATTATAGTATAAAAAATTAAAAAATGCAATTATATGTGCTATAATAAAATTGGTGATAATTATGTTAGAAAATATAGTAAGAAATAGCAAATATGTTGTAGAACATGCTTCTTATGTTTCGATTGATGAAGAAAAATTAAAAATATTTGCCAATCAAATAAAAACTCAAAAATCAATTCATTGGCTCTCAAATAATCCATTTGGACTTTTAGAATTATCTAAAGAGGAACTTTGTATGTTTTTACTTATCTATGGTTCCATAGACTTTTGTTTTTGGGGTAAGCCAAAATGGACTATAGAAATAAATAATGGTACTCTTGATGGCGCTTTTGCACTCTTATACACTTTATTAAAAGAGGTCAAAAATAATAAATTTTTTTTAACACCTACTTATTTAAAAGAATTAGATAAAAAGGAATGAGCACGTATTTTAAAAGGAAATACAAAAATTTCCTTATTTGAAGAACGTTTTAATAGAATTAAAATGATTGGAAATATATTATTAGAAAATAATATTACTTCATTTTATGAAGAAATTAAAAATTTAACAGTTGATACAGATTTATTCATGTATCTAATAAATACTTTTCCATTTTTAAATGATTCTAGAACTTTTCAAAATAAAACTATCTATTTCTATAAACTAGCACAACTTCTTGCAAATGATATTTTACATCTTCGTTCTTTAAAAGAAAATATAAATGTTGATACTTCTCATTTAGTTGGATGTGCTGACTATAAACTTCCGCAAGTAATTCATCAGTTTGGTATAACAAATTATATAAATGAATTAGAAGAAAAAATAATAAATAAAGAGGAATTATTAGAAAATTCAATAGAAGAAATAGAAATCAGAGCTGCTACAATTGTTGTCATCCAGAAATTATCTCATCTAACAGGAATAGATGCTATTGAAATAAATGATTTAATTTGGTTACAAAGTCAAGATAAAAGCAAAAAATGGAAACCATACCATTTAACTAAAACCACTTCTTATTAGAAGTTTTTTTAATAAAAAAATATAAGTTTATTCTTACAAATATAAGCAAAAAAATGGTATAATAATAATTAGATACAAATAAATTTTCACTATTAGGAGGTGTTTTAATGTTTGAAATCGGTAATTATGTTGTTTACAAAAATCAAGTTTGCATTATAAAGGACTTGAGGATAAATTTCTTTAAGGGAAAAGATTATTATGTGTTATCCCCACTATTAGATTCTTCTTTAACAATTAATCTTCCTGCTGATGATATAGAAAATAATTTAAAAGCTATTATGACAAAAGAAGAAGCAATAAAGCTTATTGAATCAATTCCATCTATTAAAATGATTGAAAGCAATGATAAAATGATTGAAAATGAATATAAAGAATTATTAAAAACTGAAAAAGAAGAAAATCTAATAAAAATTATCAAAACAACTTACACCAGAAATAATGAGCGTTTGAAAAAAGGAAAACAAGTAGGAGAAAAAGATGAAACTTACTTTAATAAAGCTGAAAAACTACTTTATAGCGAACTGGCAATTAGTCTTGGAATGAATTATGATGAAGTAAAACAATATATTTTTGATACAATTCATGAAGTTACTAGCTAAATGAGACTAACTATTTAAGTGACACACTCTCACTACTTAAAAGAAGTGGGAGCTTCTTGCCAACTTTAGTTAAATTTTTATAATTTTTAAAATAAAAGACTATCAAAAATTAAACAATTAATTTTTCTAGATAGCCTTTTTTATTATTCTCATGTCATTATATCAATAGGAATATTAGGATAGATATCATTACATTTACTTTGTATATTTTTAATAACTTCACTTATTGTATCTTTACTATAATTTCTTCCTTGAACATCTAACACAATCCTTTGTGTAGAACCTTCTGGAAGATTTTTAACTCTATCTGTTACTTGCTTTTTTAATTTTTCATATAAACTATTTCTACTTACTTCACTATTTAAGTTATAATTTTTAACTTCAATTGCTTCTAATTTTCCATTTACATTTCTTACTAAATCAGGTCTAGTAGCACCGAATTCTGAAGCATTAACCTCTTTTCCATTTAAATAAGAAACTTGTTCTCTACCACCATATTTACTTTGCGCTCTCACTTCAGATTTTGTTCCTCTTTCCATAGCATTTAGACTTTTTAAATCCTTAGCTGCACTTATTTGTGTAATAGTTTCTGTAATTCCTCCTGTAACTCCTCCTAAAATTGCACCCCATTTGAAACTTTCTGAAGCATTTAGAGCTCCTTTTTCTAATGATTTTTCAATATTACCAGTTTTATAATATTCTATTGCTGATGAAATAATACCACTAAGGGCAGCTGAGGAAACAGCAAATTCAGTAGCAGTTTTAGCGGAAGCTGCAAATATAATACTTACTGTTCCACCAGTTGCAAGAGAAACCGTTGCACAAATCAATATAACTCCTGTTCCAATTAGTACATTTTTAATCATTTTTTTATAATTATTTTCATAGTCTTTAAATTCTACTACTGTTGTTTGATTATTTTCATCCACTTCAAACACATATTTTTTTCCATTAAATTTACTAGCTAGTTCACTTAATGTATATCCAAAATAAAGATTCGATTTAGAATTATAATCTAATTCTTCTAAATATTCTTTTGATAAATAAATGGTTGTTATCTCTTGTATTTGATAATCATCGGTAGTAAAATTAGAATCTATTCCAGAATATAATGTTTCAAGCACATAATCATGTAAATTTTCATCTTCTAATCCTGTAAATTTTAGTCTCTCTATTTTATTACTTACATTATTCATCTTATTTTGTGTACAACCACATACTAGAATTGATACTATAAGCATCATTATTAGTGTTTTATTACAAATTTTCCTTATCCACTTCATCAATTTTCACCACTTTATTTTTCTTTCCTATTTTCTTTAAAATTAATTTTTTTCTTTTTTCTTCTCTAACATTTTAAATATAATTAAAAATATTATTAAAACGATTGGAATAAAAAAATAAACATAACTACTAATAGACTTTTTATTTAATTCACTTCTAGAAACAAAATTTGAATTTTCACTTTCCAATTGATAATCTTTTGGAATATTATCAATATTTCCATTTTCATCAATTGTTGCTCCTAGTTTTACCATATTTTTAACATCACTAATAGAATATCCAGTTTGAACATGTGCTTTTAATATACTATCTTTTCCAACATATATTTTTTTTATTGTTTGCTCTTTTGTATATTCATTTTTTACTGTTATTGTGTAAATACCTTCTTCTGTATATTCATCACCCACTTTTGCTGGTCGATTAAACCTTACATCTTCTAATAATCCATTTCCGCCTTCTTTTAATACCTCTTTTTTGATATTTACACTTAAATACTTTGAATTGGCTAAATCTAAATAAAAACCATTTTCTGTTACTGATGTATTTACTAATTCACTATGTGTCTTTACATCTATTGGAAATACCATACAGTTTCCATTTCTAACTGAAAAAGTAAATCTTATTCGATAATCATGATAACTATCAAAAAACAAAAGACCATCTTCTACTATTTCATAATCAAGAGCTACTTCATAGTCTCCTTCTTCAAAAACTTCTATTTTTGTATTCGCTCCCTTTTTTACTCCATTTAAATAATCAACATATATCTGTGGTTCATTTTTGTTATTTGAAGCATCGATCTTTCTTATAATCAATGCACCTTTCTTAAAGTTTGTTTGTTTAATTTTAAATTCATTATCATAACCATTTTTATCATTTGAAATCTTCAAATTTTTATTTCCATTCAGTTTATTTATATCTTGTAATAAATTAAAATACAATGTCACTTTATCTCCAACATTTTTTAATAATACCCAATTTCCATTCTCATCTTTACTTTTACCTGAAAATCCACTTACAGCAAATTTTCCTAATGTCCACCCATAATGAGGATCATCTTTTTTTATATCATTTTCTTTAGAATATCCTGTATCATGTCCTGCATTGACTACATCTTCAAAGTAAATGGTATTGTCATCATTTAAATTTATTTCTTCAGCATTTATTTTTGGAATATAGCAAATAAACATAGATATAAACAAAATAACAATTATAAATTTTTTTCCATTTCTTTTCATAACTACAACTCCTAATAATATTCTTTCACTTTAATATATATTTTCGTGAATAAGTAAATTATCAACTATATTATATCATTCTAAAGAAAAATATAAAATAAATCTTATTTAATTTTTGTTTTTAATTTATGATATATTCCTATAATGAATTTATTTATGAATATTTCCTA
>CANSDD010000005.1 GCA_947645535.1 uncultured Mycoplasmatota bacterium | reverse complement strand
AAGTAAAAAAAATTAAAGCTCTTTATGTTCGTGTATCAACAGATGCTCAAGTTGACGGATATTCAATAGAAGCTCAAATAGATTTGTTAAAAAGTTATCTTAAAAGTAAAGAATGGGAAGATTATGAAATCTATACTGATCCAGGATTTAGTGGTAAAGACTTAAATAGACCTGCGATAAAGAAGTTAATACAAGATTGTAAAGATGGAAAAATTGATACAGTACTCGTTTTTAAATTAGATAGAATTTCAAGAAGTCAAAAAGATACTCTTTATTTAATTGAAGAAGTATTTAATAAATATGGTGTTGGTTTTATCTCTATAAGAGAAAATTTTGATACGACTACTCCATTTGGTAAAGCAATGATAGGAGTGCTTTCAGTTTTTGCTCAACTTGAAAGAGAAACCATTTTAGAAAGAACAAGATTAGGATTAAAGAAACGAGCTGAAGATGGTTATTGGCGAGGTGGAGGTAAAAAACCTTTTGCTTATGATTATGATAAAAAAACAGGTATGCTTGTTATTAATGAAGAAAGAAAAGTAATATTCGATTTAATGAAAACACTAAGACTTCAAGGTTATAGTTATAATGAACTTTCTAAAGTAACAGGATATGATGAATCATGGATTCAAGGGATATTAAGTGCTAAAACGAATTTAGGTAAGATTCCCTATAGAGGAGAACTTTATGATGGCAAACATGAAGCAATCATTAGTGAAGAAGAATATCAGCAATTACAAGAAATAGAAAAACAAAGAAGCAAAAACCAACATGCCAGTCATTACTTGTTATCAGGTAAAATCTATTGTGGTAATTGTGGAGCAAAGTATCGTTATCAAAAATGGGGACAAAGAATTATTTGTTATTGCTACTCTCAACAAAAGAGTAAACCAAAATTAATCAAAGATCCGAATTGTAATAATATAAGACTTGATAGTTTTGAAATTGAGGATAACTTCTTAGAACAATTATTTGCCATGTCTTTAAATGAAGAGTTATTTAGAAGTACTTTTGATTTATCTAAAACAAATCTTGTTGATGAACTTAATATAAGACTAGATAAGACACAGAAAAAAATTGAAAACTTAATTCAATTACTTTCAGATAATATAGCAAATGAAGAAATAAAAAAAGAACTTGCTAAATTAACAAGTGAAAAGTCTGATATAAAAAAAGAACTAGAAAATATAAAAGAAAAAGAAAGAGCAACAAAAACTTATGATAAAATTAAAAATCTAGAAAGTGTTTGGACGGGCATGGAATTTAAAGAAAAGAGAAATGTCGTAGAACAATTGCTAGATAAAATAGTTGTAGATGGGAAAACACTAAAGATATATTGGAATGTTAGTGAAAGCTAACATAAAAAATATATAGTTTTCTCTACATATGTCTTAGCTCCCAATTAGAGACATACTAATATTGATTTTTAATGTACTGATTAAATCTTTCATACTATTTGGAAAAAGTAATTTTGTATATATTTGCCATTTATTAGCTCCTAATGATTTCATTAAACGAATTTTATTTTTATCTGTATTTAGAAAGCTTTGATAAATATTGATAATTGTAATAATTAATGAAATTAATAAAGCCATAAAAATAATAGATTTTATGCCAGCACCACACCAAATAATAATAATAGGTCCAAGAGCGACTTTAGGAAGACTGTTTAGAATTGTTAAGTATGGATCTGTAACTTTTGCAATAAATGGAAACCACCATAGAATTGTAGCAATAAAAATTCCTAATATTGTAGCAAGACCAAAACTAATAAGTGTTTCATATACTGTAACCCAAATATGTTTATATAAATCTCCATTATGATGTAATGATAAAATTGTATCAATCATTTTTTTGGGACTAGAAAATATAAACGTATTAATCATATTTGTATCAGCTAAAATTTGCCAAATGAGAAAAAAAGATAATAGTATTATAATTTGAATAAAATGAATCCAAAATTGTCTTTTTTTTATTTTTTTCTGATATTTAATATGTTCTTCACTAAACATGGAAATCAATTTCCTTCCATATTTTATCGTAATATTCTGAAAATTCTTTTGTTTTTCTATTTTCAATTGGTGTAGACTTATTGGATAAATTAATGTCAAATATTTTTTTTATTCTACTTGGACGTTCTGATAAAACAATTACTTTATCAGCCATACTAATCGCTTCTGATAAATCGTGTGTTACTATAATTGCACTTTTTTTCTCTTGCTTTATAATTTTATATACGTCATCAGATACAGCTAATCTAGATTGATAATCTAAAGCTGAAAATGGTTCATCAAGAAGAAGTATATCGGGATTCATTGCAAGTGTTCGAATTAGTGCAACTCTCTGTCTCATTCCTCCAGATAATTCATCAGGATAGCTATATATAAAATCTTTTAATCCATAAGTAGAAAGTAAATCGATTACTTTTTGCTTACTTTCTTCAGTAAGACTGTGGGTAATTTCTAATCCTAATAAACAATTACTTAGTATATTACGAAAAGAAAATAAACAATCTTGTTGTAACATATATCCTATTTTTACATTATCAGAAATAATTACTTCTCCATCAGATTTACTTTCTAATCCACAAAGAATAGATAAAATTGTAGATTTTCCGCATCCACTAGGTCCTACAATAGCAATAAATTCTCCATCAGACAAAGAATAAGAAAAGTTATCCACAGCAAGAGTTTCTGATTTTTTTGTATGGTAACTTTTTTTTAAATTATTAATTTCTAAAATTTTATTCATTATTCTGAAAACTTTGTAGTAACTAATTTGTCATATGGAGCACTTTCAGTTAATTCACCAGCATTTTTCATAATTTCTTCAATATGTTTATAATCTTCTTCTGTAATCATAGTAGTTTTAAACCAAGAATCATTGTCACGATATCTTTTTACAATTTTTATTAAATCTTCAATTTCTGTATCTGGAAAATAACTTGCAATTGCATTTGCAACTTCTTCATCACTATGTGTATAAACATAATCCAATCCTTTTTGAATTGCTCTTGTAAAACCTTCAATTTCTTTTTCGTGACTTTCAATATAACTTTTTTTTGCATTATAAGCTGTATAAGGTACTACTCCTCCTAATTCTCCAAGAGATGCTACAACATAACCATAGCCTTGCTTTTCAACTTCTAGAGCTTGAGGTTCAAATAATGAAACAAAGTCACCAGTTCCACCAATAAAAGCCCCAGCCATAGAGGCAAATTCTATGCTAGTATCAATTGTAAGATCATTTTTTGGATCAATACCATTTTCTTTTAATGACCATTCTAGTGTCATTTCAGGCATTCCGCCAATTCTTCCTCCAATAATCGTTTTTCCTTTTAAATCATCTAGACTAAAATTATCATATTGTTCTCTTGATACAATGAAACTTCCATCTCTTTTGGTAAGTGCAGCAAAATTAACTAAATAATCTTTTTCTCCACCATTGTAAATATAAATTGTAGCTTCACTGCCACAAAAACCGATATTTACATCACCAGATAAAACAGCAGCAGTAACTTTATCTGCACCAGGTACAAGTAATAGTTCGACATCCAAGCCTTCTTCTTCAAAGTATCCTAATGAATGAGCAACATATTGTGGTGCATAAAAAATACTGTGTGCAACTTCAGCAACTTTTACCTTTTCTAAATCACTTTTCTTTCCTCTAAAAAGATATAAACAAGATAATAGTGCAATAATAACAACTACCAAAAGTGGTAAAATAAACTTTTTCAAAAAAATTTCCCCTTTCTATTCACTGTTATTATATTCAGAATAAAATAGAGTGTGATAGGCACTAAATAGAGTTTTTATAATATAATGTGATAAAGGTGAAATGAAAAAGTAAGTGAGACACTTGATGTAGTTTAGGATATCATTAGAAATTTGAAGGATTAAGTGCGACAAAAGTTGTACTTTTTTTTACTATTTTTCCTAAAAAAGTGTTCCATTTAGTATTTCAGAGCATGCTAACGCAAGCCTTACCGATTTTTGTTGCAAGACTAAGTGTAACACTTAAGCTTGTTGTTCCTGCAAGAGTAACTGATACATCGTCCCATTGCAATAATAATATTTCACTCTTCGCTATGCTCGATTAAAATATTATTATTGCTTATTGATTATCTTTGAATAACTTATTATTTAAAATAACATCTTGGCTGTCTATTTTATGAATTCCTAATTTTTGAAATGGTTCTTCTCCAAACATTTCTATTGCGACATCATATGGAGATTTCCATCCTAATGATTTTCTTGGAGTAGAATTAATATGGTTCATCATATTCAGAATATTCTCTTCTGAATATTTATTAATTGAAATCCCTTTTGGAATAAATCGTCTAATATATTCATGTGATAATTCAATTTGTGATTTTTGATCACTTCTTTGTGGATCACAATAAAATATTTTAGAAGCAATTACATGCTCACCATTATTTTCAATTTCCTGAGGATTCTTGAATTCAGAACCATTATCTGTTAAAATAATAGGGAAAATTTCATAAAACATTTCATTACCAATAGTCGTTTTTATTTCAGAAATTTTATTGTTGACACAAGTGATGGTTTGTTCGGAAATTTTGAAAATGAATAGGAATTCTGATTGCTTTAAATATAGGGTTAGAAAGCAACTTTGTCCTATTCCAATAATGCCTTCAACTGTATCCATTTCAGTGTAATAAATAATGCTGTTTTCCTTTGCATACAAAAGGGAATCTTGATAAGTACGATCAATTCTAAATTGGTTTTCTTTTTGCTTTTTGGAAGAATTATTATCACTATTTCTTTTTCTCTTTTTGTATCTAACTTTTCTTGGTAAATCAATATTTTTTGTATCTAAATATCCCTGTTCCTGATAATTATATAAGGTTCTTTCTGAAATATTTAATTCAGGATGATTATGAATAATTAAAGCAAATGAATGACCATTAAGAGTAACTTTTTTTACAATTTTATTAAGTTCTTTAAATTCAGTAGTAGTTTGATCAATCCCCTCTCTGTCTTCTTTTAAAATTTTTTCATATTCTTGTTGTGCATTTTCTGCACTGTAGAAAAATTTGTTTAATCTACACTTTTTTACATTAGGGCAACCATTACATACAAATGGAGCTTTTTCTAATTTTTCACATTTTTTTGGTAATCCATTAAAATAGTTTCATTTTTCTTTATATCTTCGATTTTCTACTTCTCTCGAAATAGTAGATACACCTTTGTTAATATCTCTACTGATACTTCTAAAATATTTGTTATTGTTAAGTGCATTTTCAATTTTAATTCTTTAAGTGCTTTTTTTAGTTTGATATAGTTGTTATGGTTTTTATTCCTCCTTTATTGGTACAATATATCAAGACTTTATTATACTACTAAATTTATAGATGTGATAATTGCAATACTAACTTGTACAATACAAATTTTACTATTCAACTTACTTTTTCAATTAACAAATGTGATAAACTTTTTCATAAAATCTTTTACCGAACGTATTTTTATGTTATGATAATATTGGTGAAGCATATGAATATAGAAACATTAAACGATAAGCAAAGAGAAGCAGTAGAAACAATTGGTGGACCGCTACTGGTGTTAGCTGGAGCAGGAAGTGGAAAAACAAAAGTGCTAACAACTAGGATTGCCTATTTAGTAAAACAAAATGAAATAAATCCATACAATATTTTAGCAATTACATTTACAAATAAAGCTGCGAAGGAAATGAAAGAAAGAGTCATTGGCATATTAGGACCAATGGCATATCAAATACAAATTTCTACCTTTCATTCACTTGGTGTTCTTATTATGAGAGAAAACTATGAAAAATTAGGGTACGAATCGAATTTTACAATTATTGATAGTGATGATTCATTAACTCTGATTAAGAGAATATTGAAAGATCTAAATCTTGATCCTAAGGAATATAATCCAAGAGCTATAAAAAATAAAATTAGTGGTGCCAAAAACGAACTTATGACAGTAGAAGAATATCAAAAATATGCAAATACAGACTTTGAAGAGAAAGTAGTAGAAGTATATCGCCGTTATGAACAAAAACTAAAAATAAATAACTCTTTAGACTTTGACGATTTACTAATGTTACCTACCCAACTATTTAGAATGTATCCAGATGTATTAAAAAAATATCAAGAACGCTTTAAATATATTTTAGTAGATGAATATCAAGATACAAATGAAGCACAATATATTATAATAAAAATGATGGGTGCAAAATATAGAAATGTTTGCGTTGTTGGAGATAATGATCAAAGTATTTATAGCTTTAGAGGTGCAAATTATAAAAATATTTTAAATTTTGAAAAAGACTATCCAGATGCAAAAGTGATTATGTTAGAGGAAAATTATCGTTCTACAGGAACAATATTAAAAGCAGCGAATGATGTTATAAAAAATAACAAAGATAGAAAAGAAAAAAATTTATGGACACAAAATGAAGAAGGTGTAAAAATAGGATATCATCGTAGTTTAGACGAAAAAGATGAAGCCTATTATGTAGTAAAAGAAATTAGAAATTTAATTGAGAAAGAAGTTCTAAAAAGTGAAATAGCAGTTTTATATCGCACAAATGCTCAATCTAGAAATATGGAAGAAGCATTATTAAGAGAAAATATTCCATATAAAGTAGTTGGAAGCTTTTATTTCTATAATAGAAAGGAAATTAAAGATTTAATTTGCTATTTAAAATTATTATATAATCAGCATGATGATATTAGTTTGCTTAGAGTTATTAATGTTCCGAAAAGAGGAATAGGATTAAAAACATTAGAAAATTTAACTGAAAAAGCCTCTTTAAAAGGAATTAGTTTATATGAAGCAATTGATTCAGGAAAAGAGTTACAATTCAAAAATATGATGGATAAACTAATTGGAAAGTCAGAAAATTGTTCGTTAACAGAACTTGTTGACTTAGTATTAAATGAAACAGGGATGAGACAAGAACTTGTGAGTGAAGATACCATAGAAGCGGAAGTAAGACTAGAAAATCTAGAAGAGTTTAAATCAATTACAAAGAGTTTCGAAGAGAGAAATGGAATTGTTTCTTTGGAAGAATTTTTAATGGAAATTAGTTTAGTATCTGACATAGAAGAACATAAAAATAATAATAATGTTGTAACTCTAATGACTGTACATAGTGCAAAAGGTTTAGAATTTGATTATGTATATTTAATTGGAATGGAAGAATCTATTTTTCCACATAATAATTCTTTATTAGACCGTAACAGTTTAGAAGAAGAAAGACGTCTTTGTTATGTAGCGATTACTAGAGCAAAAAAAGAATTATGCTTAGTAAATGCAAAGCGAAGAACAATATATGGAATGGATAATGCGAATCCGCCAAGTCGTTTTATAGAAGAAATAAATGAAGATTTACTTTCTAAAGATCAAGATATAATTAGTTTTAATGAACCTGTAGAATTTGAAGAAATGATAGACGAAAGTATTGAATATGGGGTTGGGGATAAAGTTCATCATACTGTATTTGGAACAGGAGTAATACTAGGAATTGAACCTAAGATTTTAACTGTAGCATTTCCTCATCCACATGGAATAAAAAAAGTATTAAAAGGACATAAAAGTTTAAGAAAGGTATAGTGATAATTTATGACATTAAATATTTTAGATACGTTGCAAGAATGGATAGAACCATTTAAAGAATTTGTATTTGAAAACCATAGTAATCCATTATTTTGGATGGCTGTAATAGCAGTAGGAATGGGCACTTTCTTTTTGACTTATAGTGCATTAAATAAGGAAAATTAACTATGAAAAGGGTTAGAAAAGCAATTATTCCAGTAGCTGGAATGGGAACTAGATTTTTGCCAGCAACAAAAGCAATGGCAAAAGAAATGCTGCCAATTATAGATAAACCAACCATTCAGTATATTGTAGAAGAAGCTGTGAATAGTGGAATAGAAGAAATATTATTTATTACAAGTCCATATAAAAGAAATATTGAAGATCATTTTGATCGAAGTTTTGAATTGGAAGAACGATTAAAAAGAAATAACAAAAATAATACATTAGAAATGATAAAAGGCATTTCTAATTTAGCTAAATTTTATTATATAAGACAAGGAGAACCACTTGGTACAGGACATGCAGCATTACTTGCTAAAACATTTGTTGGAGATGAGCCATTTGCCATTCTTTATGGGGATGATATCATAAAATCAGAAATTCCATGTTTAAAACAAATGATAGATGTATATGAAAAATATGATTGTAATGTACTTTGTGCAGAAGAATTAGATAATTATTTGATACCCCAAAAAGGTATTATAGAATATGAAGACTTTTTTTCACTTAAAGTAAAAGGATTAGTAGAAAAACCAAAGCTAGAAGAGGCGCCTAGTAAAGATGGAACATTAGGAAGATATATATTAAAACCGGAAATATTTGAAGAACTGGAAAATTTAAATTTAGTAAATGGTGAATATTTGCTAACAGATGCTTTATTATCACTTATGAAAAAACAAACATTTTATGCTTGTAAATTAAATGGAAAATATTATGATGTTGGAAATCAATTTGGTTATATAAAAGCCAATATTGAATTTGCTCTTGAGCGTCTAGATTTAAAAAAACAAATGAATAAATATCTAAATGAATTTGTAAATAAAGATAATTAAGAAATAAAATGCAATCTATAAAGAGCACAAATAAAATCTCATTATAGGTTTATTGTGAAAGAATATTATAGTATCAGAAAACTATTAAATTGATTAAAGAGTATAAAAATTATAAAAAATTTCAAGTGATTTATTTTAAAAATACAATATCAATACAAAAATGATTAGTGAGGATAGAATACAACAAATACAATATTCAAAAATCTATGTTTCAAAAGATTAGATGGTGAGAGAAATATATCTATTAAAATATATTTAAAACAAGACTTTATTGAATTATAAATATTAGTGAAATTGAAAAAGATGATTTCTATATTGAACAGAAATCATCTTTATTCATTCTATTACCTAAGTTTTTTACTTGGCTTTTGACAAAGAAAACGTTTAAAAAATGAATTTTTTTTCACATTTGTATTTTATCTTTTTCAGATTTTTGACGTTCTTTTACCCGTTGATTACTGAGTCCTAAAATATAATCAGTAGAAGTTCCATAAATTTGAGAAAGACGAATTAATATTTCAGTAGGAATATCATTATCTCCTTTTTCATAATGGGAATATCCTCTCTGAGAGATTCCTAACTTATCAGCTAATTCTGTTTGGGTATAATCGTGATCTTCTCTTAAGTCCTTTAGTCTTTTAAATTGCATAAACCACACACCTTACTAAATAATATACCATTATTGTAGCTTATAATGAATTGTAACTTTTTAGTTTAGTCTGAAATAGTCTTTTTTTAACCCTTTTTTCTTCAAATATTGCGAAAATATGACTTAAAACAAACTTTTTTTAGATATTACAGTATATTTAAAAATAAAATTATAAAAAAAATATATAAAATAGTACATATCTTAATAAATCCTATTTTACCATAAATTGGAATTTGTATGAAATAATTTTCTATATAAAGTGAAAAATAGTTCAAGCAAAAGTTAAGGATATGATATAATGATTATGGTGATAATATGGTGCAAGATCGTATAGATGAAATTATAGAGATTTTAAATAAAGCAAGTTATGAATATTATGTTTTGGATAAACCCACAATAACAGATCAGGAATATGATAAATATTTGAAAGAACTAATAAAATTAGAGGAAAAGTATCCTGAATTTAAACGTCCAAATTCTCCTACAGTAAGAGTAGGGGGCGAGGCAGTAGAAGGTTTTGATAAAGTAACTCATGAAATTCCTATGTTATCTCTTAGCAATGTATTTAATGAAAGCGAAATAGTAGCATTTGATGAAAGAGTAAGAAAAGAAGTTTCTAATCCTAAGTATGTTTGTGAATTAAAGATAGATGGCTTATCAGTCTCTTTATTATATAAAGAAGGAAAGCTAATAAGAGGTGCGACTAGAGGAGATGGAATAACTGGAGAAGATATTACACATAATGTAAGAACAATAAAAAATATTCCATTAACATTAACAGAGCCGATTGATATAGAAGTTCGTGGCGAAATTTATATGCCTAAAGAATCATTTAAAACCTTAAATGAAGAACGTGCTAGAAATGAAATGGATTTATTTGCTAATCCAAGAAATGCAGCAGCTGGAAGTGTAAGACAATTGGATCCTAAAATAGCTGCTAGTAGGAATTTATCTAGTTTTTTATATCATCTTCCTAATGCAACAGAATATGGTATTTATAGTCATAATCAAGCATTAGAATATATGAAGAAGTTAGGTTTTACAGTAAATCCCAATATTAGAAAAGTAAATAATATTAGTGAATTATTAGATTTTATAGCAGAATGGACAGAAAATAGAAATCAATTACCATATGAAATAGATGGAATTGTAATTAAGCTTGATGATTTGAATGAACAACATAAGTTAGGTTTTACAGCAAAATATCCAAGGTGGGCAACAGCCTACAAATTTCCAGCAATGGAAGTATATACTAAGCTTCGTGATATAAAATTTAGTGTTGGAAGAACTGGACAAGTAACACCAAATGCAATTTTAGAGCCCGTTACTTTAGCGGGATCTACAATTTCTAAAACAACTTTGCACAACGAAGATTATGTTTTATCAAAAAATATTCGTATAGGTGATATTGTATCGATAAAAAAAGCAGGAGATGTTATTCCAGAAGTCGTTAGGGTATTAGAAGAGAGAAGAACTGGAAATGAAATTCCTTTTGAAATGACAAAAAATTGTCCAATTTGCGGAAGCTTATTAGTAAAAAAAGAAAAGGAAGCAGCTTATTATTGTAAAAATGAACATTGTGATGCAAAAAAAATAGAAGGACTTATTCATTATGCAAGCAGAGATGCAATGAATATAGAAGGATTTGGAGATAGTATTGTAGAAGATTTTTATAATATGGGATACTTAAAAAGTTTTTCGGATTATTATTCGTTAAAAAATTATAAAGAAGAATTGATGGAATTAGAAGGTTTTGGAACAAAAAGTATCCAAAATTTATTAGATGGTATAGAGGAAAGTAAAAATAATTCATTAGAGCGATTAATATTTGCTCTTGGTATTCGTCATGTTGGAAAAAAGACAGCAAAAATATTGGCTAGTTATTTCAAAACAATGGACATTTTAGAAGAAGCACAATATGAAGAATTAGTAAATATATATGATATAGGAGCAATGATTGCGAAAAGTGTAGTTGATTATTTTAATGATGAAAATAATAGAAGAATAGTAGAATTACTTCGTAATACTGGAGTTAATATGAGTTATTTGGGAAAAGAAGTTTCTGCAAAAGAAGAATTTGAGGGAAAAACATTTGTATTGACAGGTAGTTTAGAAAGTATTACAAGAGAAGAAGCAAAAGAAAAAATTGAAGCAGTAGGTGGAAAAACTTCTAGTACTGTAAGTTCTAAAACTGATGTTGTTGTAGTTGGTGCAAATCCTGGAAGTAAATATGATAAAGCTAAGAGTTTAGGAATAACTATTTGGACAGAATCTGACTTTTTAGATATGTTAAAATAGTAAAAAATATAGTGTATATAAATTTTGTGTATTGCTACTGTAAAATAAAATGTCAATAATGACATTTTTTTACATTTTATTATAGATTGTCAAAAAAGGACATGCTATAATCAAAATAGAGAGGAGAGTACAAGTAGGCTTAAAAATATTATAAGCGGATAATAATTATAAATAAGAATTTAAATTTTAAATAATTCTAGAAAGAAATTATAAAATCCAATTATATATAACTAATTGGTGAGTTATAATAATAAGAAATATCTTTATTATTGGGTGCAATTCTAATGGATTTAATAGATTTATTAGAATTTGTGAATGAATCGACAAATTTTTCTAGAGTTATATTAAAAAAATTCTAGTTTGGAAATATTTTAGAAATAGAAAATAGTAGCAAATATGGAAAATGTATTTTTACATATAAACACTAGAATATGAAATCAAGATATCTATATGATTGCAAGTAGTCCTTGTAGATTGGATTATTTTAGAAGAGTCACAGATATTTTAACTAATAATATGAGACTACTATATGAAAATATTATAAAAAAACGATTTGTATTTTTATAATATGCACATTGAAATATATTGGTATAGAATAAATTATAAAATTTTACTGATATTTGATGCGATTCTATTCCTCTAAAAGGATAACGATTAGATTGATAGTTTTTCTGATAAATAAAGTAAGATTAAAATAAGAAAATATACTAGTATAAGCAAGAAATAATATTTCTATAAATATGGCAGAATTTATAATTTTTAAAGTGAATATGAGGTATATGATTAAATCCATGGAAATCATTTACTAGAGTAGCTATTATATTATATAACTATAGGAGATTGGTTGTGCCAATATAATGGTATTGAAATTTTTAGTCTACACTTTACCTCTTATGTCATATAAAATATGATTTTAGTTTATATGACTGAGATTGTGAAATACAATTCTCTATTTATTATGAAAATAAAGATATTTTCATAAATATTTAGTAAAACTATAAAAGACTATCTAAGGGGTTAGGTAGCACATTCGTCTAATGTCGATTCAGTCTAAAGGGACTTTATAGGTCCTTTTATTTTGTACTATTTTAAAGTTGTGATATAATATTGTTAGCGATGAAAGAGTGATAAAATGTTAACAAAAATGAAAAGAGGATATTTGATTAGTTTTATATTATTGTTAATTGGTATATTACTATGGAATGATTTTTCATTTTTATTTATCGGTTTATCAATAGTAAATTTCGGAATAGTATTATTAAAAATTATCAATAATCAAGAAAAGGAAAAACGTAGCGAAATTTTGGTAAAAAAGAACAGAATTAAAAAAATTTAACCAAATTACAAAAAAGTATTGAAAAAGTGAAAAAATATGATATAATAATAATGTTCTTGAAAAGAAATGCCTGAGTGGCGAAATTGGTAGACGCACAGGACTTAAAATCCTGCGGGAGTCAAATCCCGTGCCGGTTCAAGTCCGGCCTTAGGCACCATTGAGGTTAAAAGTCGCACTTTTGCGATTAACTTATATAAAGTTCATAATATTTGATATTATGGGCTTTTTTCATTGTTTAAAGGGGTTGATGAAATTTTATGAAAACGAACAAGCAAAAATCTAGAATTTCCTTGTGAGATTAAAAAGAAACTAAAAATGAAAGTGAGTATGGGTAATTTAGAAGTTCAATTTATTGATGGACATTTGATTAAATTTGATAAAAAAAATTTAAGTGTTCAAGAACCACACAAGATTATAGTTAGTAATAAGAAGAATAACCTTAGTTGCACTAATTTATAATGATGAAGATAAAATATATCTTCCAAATGAAAATGCAATCATATCATTAACAAAATATATTTCTATTTTAAACGTGATGAATAAAAGTTAGTATATTTGCATAGTAAGTTGTACTTTTCTTGCACACCTCATGTACTAGCCAAGTCACTTCTTTTCTGTTATTATTGGTATGATAGATTATATCTATCAAAATCTCTTGTTTATTTAATCATTGGTTGGGCAAACCAGTAAAAATACATAATAGTTTCTATAACTTATGAACACAAGGGAAAAAAAATGAACTGAACCCCAAGAAACTGGGGCATACCATTCCTTATGATAATCTTTATATGAAAAAAGAGGATACTTCATTTACTGAATTAGTGATTAGATATCAAAATATTGTTCTATCGAAATATTGAAAATATTATGGATTATGAATTATGAGAGAATTAAGAAAGTCAAAAGACGAAAAATTAGCATATAATCAATTATTTTTTAAAATAAAGTAATAAAATCAGTATTTTAATTGAAATATGATATTATAAAAATGAAAGATATAAAAAAAGTAATCATTTTTCTTTTTTCGTTTCATATGATAGTTATAGAAAGGCATGAAGATAAAGATAAGATAAAAAAAAAGACAATTTTATAGAAAACGCAATAAATAGGTTGACTTTATTGAAAAAATTATGATATAATCTATTCGTTATCTGATGAACGCAGTGAGAAAATTGGAGAAATACCCAAGTCTGGTTGAAGGGACCGGTCTTGAAAACCGGGAGGTCGGAAACGGCGCGGGGGTTCGAATCCCTCTTTCTCCGCCATTTGTTTGTTAGGATGTTAATAATATCGCGGAGTGGAGCAGCCTGGTAGCTCGTTGGGCTCATAACCCAAAGGTCGTAAGTTCAAATCTTGCCTCCGCAACCAAAATGGTCCCGTGGTGTAGCGGTTATCACGTCTGCCTGTCACGCAGAAGATCGCGAGTTCGATTCTCGTCGGGACCGCCATTTATATTTGGCTCTGTAGCTCAGTCGGTAGAGCAAGGGACTGAAAATCCCTGTGTCGGTGGTTCGATTCCACTCGGAGCCACCATTTATAAATTATGAAAACATTGGTGTTGTTTGCGCCCTTAGCTCAATTGGATAGAGCGTTAGACTACGGATCTAAAGGTTAGGGGTTCGACTCCCTTAGGGCGCACCATTTTTATTCGGGAAATGGCTCAATTTGGTAGAGCACTTGGTTTGGGACCAAGGGGTTGCAGGTTCAAATCCTGTTTTCCCGACCATTATAAAATTACACACTCTCTATTGAGTGTTTTTTTTTTTGAAAAAGAGCAACCTATTGTGCTCAATCCAAATTGGTAAAAAAATATTGAGATAATAAAAAAAAGTGGAAACAATGTGTCAAGTATAAAATTGAGAAGTTCCAATTTTAAAAGTAATTTTAGTAGTATCATTTTCTATAAGGGAAAGAAATGCTTTAAATCCTTTTAAAGTATATATTTTTAAATCATAATATTTAAAATATTCCTTTTTATTATCAAATTTTCTAATTGCTTTAATAAATGCTAAGGTTTTTAACTTACAATATAATTTTTCTTTTATATCATCAAAATCGAGAATTTCTAAACTATTTTCCTCTCTATCTAATAATGTTTTAAAAGATCTTCCAAATTCTATCATTACCATCTCTTTCACTTTGTACCTATCCCTTCTTTTAATTTCATTAAATTTCTTTTGTAATTCATAAATATTATTTTGTATCATTACAAATATTATTCTCTTTAAGTTTTTAAAATCCAAACTTTTTTAGAAAAAAATCATATAGCTATTAACAAAATTTAAAAAAAATGTAATAATTAAAATTGATAGAAGTAGGTGAAGTATATATGAAAACTCATAGAAGACTAAATAAAGCAGGCAAAATAGCCCTTCTTTCTTTAATTATTTTTATTTTTTTCATCATCCTATCTATTAAATTGATTTCTTATAAAGGAAAAAAGGAAATTCATATTTTAAAGTCTGGAAAATATTATCAATTAAAGATAAACTATCCTTTACTACATGATAAAAAAATAGATAAGAAAATCAAAGAGTATGTAGATGAAAAGAAACAGGAATTTCTAGATATTGTAGATCAAATAGAACATTTAGAAACTGATAATAAGTATGATTTCATTATTCAATATCAATTAAATAAGGAAGATGATATATATCATATTCATTTAGAAACATATTCATATACTGGAGGAGAACATTATCAAAAAGATGATAAAACCTTTCATTATGATATTAAACGTAAAGAATTTATAACGATTGAAGAATATTTAAATGATGAATCTAGCTTAGAAAAATTGTCATTATTATCATATTATTACATTATGGAATATGGAGAAGAAAATGGAAAAGAGTTTAATGAAGAAATTGTAAAGGAATATACAAGTTCAAAAAATGAAAATTTTATTCATTTTAATATACAAGAGGATGGTTTTGAATTTCTCTTTGCGCTTTATCAAGAAACCGATTGGATTGATGGAGAAATAAAAATAATAATACCATATAAAGAACTAAATGAATTATTAAAGCCAAAGTATCAAAAACAAGCTAATAAAAAAGATATAGAAGTTATTGTTCCTGAGACACGAGATTTAGAACAATATAAAGGAAAAAAACTGATTGCTTTTACGTTTGATGATGGACCAAGTACAGAGACAACAAATTTATTATTAGATGGTGTAAAAGAATTCGATGCCAAAGTAACTTTTTTTGTAATTGGAAATCGTATAAATCAACATAGTGAGGTATTGAAAAGAGCTTATAAAGAAGGTCATGTAATAGGTAGTCATACATATAATCATAGAAATCTATTATTATTAAATGATTATACTAGATTGCAAGAAATAAAAAATACAAATGACATTATTGAAAACACAATAGGAGTAAAACCAATTCTTTTAAGACCACCATATGGTAATATCAATGATGATATAAAGAAACTAAGTAATATGCATATTATTGAATGGGATATTGATACTTTGGATTGGAAATATAAAGACAAAGACAAGATAGCAAATGAAATTATAACTAATGCTCACGATGGAGCAATCGTATTGCTTCATGATATATACAAAAGTTCAGTAGAAGGCGCACTACAAGCAATGGCTCAGTTAAAAGAAGAAGGCTATGTGTTTGTAACAATTTTAGAAATGGCTGAATTAAAAGGAATAACGTTAGATTATGAAACATCTTACTTTTATTTTAAATAAAAGTGAATTTAGCGTTTAGCCTAAAAAAGACTATTTTTGTAAACGTTTGGTTACAATCTAATTTAATCTATGATAAAATAAATTTATGATAAAGAATAAGTGATAAGAATATTTTATTACTTGTAGATATCATATAATGAATGAAGTTTAATTGGTAGTTAGGAGTGAGATTTATGCTTATTTTTAAGTAAAAAATGATCATTAGATTAAAATATATATAGAATTATGCTGTTGGCTGTATCAAAAGAATAAAGGGGATACGTCATGGGAATTAGGATTGTAGTTGTAAGGCGAGGTGTAGAAGTAAAATTTAGTAGTAAGTTGTTGAAAGAAAATTATAAGAAATGTGAACATATTAGAAAAAAGTTAGAAATTCAAAATGAATTACGACCCTTATCTTTTTTCTTGGTGGCACTTGATAAAAATATTGTAGTTGGATTTTTATATGCTTATACTTTATCAGTAAGTGGAGAATTGATGTATCATTCTACAGCTGTTTTAGAATCAATCATGGTAGAGCCAAATTATAGAAATACTGGAATTGCAACATCTTTGCTTGAAACATTTTTGGATTTATGTCTTAATTATAATATTAAGATTTTAGAAACAGAAAAGATACATGAAAGTAAATGTATGATGCATTTATATTGGAAATTAAATCTTAGAAAATATTTTTATCGTATGAGAATGGACTATGAGGAGGAAAAGTAATGAAAAGAAGTGCAGGAGTATTAGAACATATGGGAGGACCTTATTGGAAAGGTAAAGATAATGGAGCTTGGTCACTTCCTAAAGGGGAATATACAGAAGAAACTGCAATAGAAGCAGCACTTAGAGAATTTGCGGAAGAAACAGGGTATAAATTGAAACAAGAGGAATTAGTTTTTTTAGGTTCTAATAAACAAAGTAGTGGAAAATTATTAACTATTTTTATGGCAGAACATGATTTTGATGCTACTAAAATAAGAAGTAATTTGTTTGAATTAGAATGGCCTCCAAAAAGCGGAAAAATAGAAAAGTTTCCAGAAATGGATAGAGCAGAATGGTTTTTAATAGAAGAGGCAAAAAATAAAATTTTAAAAGGGCAAATTATCTTTATAGATAAATTGATGGAATATTTGATGAGTAAATAAAATTGGTATATAATGAAAATGTGTCGAAAAGTAGCTTAATTTGGAAGAGCACTTGATTCGGGTTCAAGAGGTTGCAGGTTCAAATCCTGTCTTTTCGACCAAAGTTGTTTATGAGTTTTAATGATATAGATTTTTTTAGTGTATAAAAAATAAGAAAATTATCGTATAATAATTTTGGGGTGAGGTAATATGGCAAATAAATTTGTGTCAACAGGATATATTGCTATGGCACTTTTGAAAACAAAATATGAAATTTTTAATGAAAATTTTATTACAATGTCTGAACTTAATCAATTTGCGCATTTTGTACAAAGAGAATTCAATAATCGAAATTTAGATTTAGTAGTTACTTATAATAGTTTAAGTAGAGAAGATTTTGATATAGTTAATGGTGTTATTGTAGCATCTGAAAATTGTTGTTATGATGTGCATAGACTTTCTATTGATGTATTATGTGTATTAACTGATAAAAATCTTTTCATGCGTTTTTTTACAGAATTAGAAAAAGAAAAAATAATAACATTAGAAAAGTGGAAAACATCTACTTCCAAAACCTCTGTAAAAGGTAAAGCTTATCAATTACAAAAGTAGTTATGAATAAAAAAGTACAAATTTAAATTTTTATAATTAAAATTGTTATAAAAAAGTAACAATTTTTCTTTTTGTATTCTTATATATAATAAAAAAATAATTTATCTATTATAAATTTAGAAAATATACTTTATTAAAATGTGAAATCAATTGAAAAAACAATGTGTTCATGGTAAAATAACCATAGAAATATCAAAGTAGGAAGGAGAAAATACACATGAATAAATTAGTATCTGATGCTACCAAAAGAAATTGGAACAAATTAAATGCAGATTCTAGTACTAAATTGACAAAAAGAGCAAATAAGAGATTATCAAAAAAGAAAATTCTTCCAATCGAATATTTATCAAATTCAGATAATACAATATTTATTCGAAATGTTATTTCACTTTTTGAAAATAATAATTGGAATATGGAAAATATGATATATTCTTTTGGTATTTCTTTACTGGAAAAACATAATCTTTTGGAAAAAGAGAATGTAAAAAAAATATTAAAAGAAATGAAATATAAAAAAATAAAAGAGATAATGAATTTAGAAATTCCTACAGATGAATGTGATCTTTTAGGACTCATTTATCAAGCCATTCAGCTTGAAGGGGAAAAGAATAAAAAAGGTTCATATTATACATCAAGAAAAGTTACAGATAATATGACAAATGATTTTGATTTTGCGCATAAAGAATTGTTTTTAGATCCTTGCTGTGGAAGTGGTGCCTTTTTATTATCATTAAATAACGTAAAGCCAGAGCAAATATTTGGCTGTGATAGAGATAAAATCGCAGTTATGATTGCTAAGATAAACTTGTTATTAAAATTTCCAAATTATGAATTTATTCCACAAATTTATTGTTTAGATTATTTAAATGAAGATATTACTCTAAATGACGGGACATTATTGAGTGAAAAACAATTTGACTATATTGCTACAAATCCACCTTGGGGTGCACAAACTGATATTCTGTCAAATATTAAAGAAATAGCTTCTGGAGAATCTTTTTCCTATTTTTTTGTAAAGGCATATTCACAATTAAAAGAACATGGCTGTATTCGTTTTTTATTGCCAGAAGCTATTTTAAATGTGAAAAATCATAAAGATATACGAAAATTTATATTAGAACATACTAAAATGGCTAGTATTACTTTTTATGATGATTTATTTACTGGTGTTACTACAAAATATATAGATATAAAATGTTATAAGGAAAAACCTTCAAAAGAAATAGATATTATTATTGAAGGCAAATGTCAAAAAAATGATATTGCTTCCTTTTTAGAAACAGAAAATAATATTTTTTGCATTTTATCAGAAAAAGATAGTGAAATTATCCACATGGTAAAAAAGAAAGGAAAATATAATCTTTCAAATAGTATTTGGGCTCTTGGAATTGTAACTGGAAATAATAAAGAAAAATTGCTAGATAATCCGAAAGATGGTTATGAAATTATTTATACGGGAAAAGAAATATTTCCATATGTATTAAAAAAAGGAAAAAAATATGTTCATTTTGATAAAAGTCAATTTCAGCAATCTGCTAAAGAAGAATATTATCGTATTAGTGAAAAATTAGTTTATAAATTTATATCTAAAAAGCCTATTTTTGCTTATGATAATACCAAAAGTCTATTTTTAAATAGTGCGAATATTCTAGTGCCAAATATTCATGGAATGAATATAAAAACAGTAATGGCCTTTTTAAATTCTGAATTATTTCAATTTTATTATATGAAATTATTTCAAGGAGTAAAAATATTAAGAGGAAATTTAAGTGAAATTCCATTTCCGGAAATAGATGAAGTAATAGATAAAAAAATTACTAATATAGTAGATGATATTTTAAATGGAAATGAAAGTAAAATTGAATTATTGCAAAAAGAAATCTATGATATTTATAATATTTCAAATGAACAAAAAAAATATATAAGAAAATGTTTATATTCGAGAAGTGAGGAATGAAAATATGAATAAAGAATTAGAAAAAGCATTAGAGAATGAAAGAAAAAGACAAGAAAAAAATGTTGAACTAATTGCTAGTGAAAATTATGTATCAAAAGATATTTTAAAATTACAAGGAAGTATTTTAACGAACAAATATGCAGAAGGATATCCTGGGAAAAGGTATTATGGGGGTTGTGAATATATTGATACATTTGAGGAGAAAGCAATAGAATATGCAAAAAAACTATTTGGTTCAAAATTTGCAAATGTTCAACCTCATTCGGGATCGAGTGCTAATATGGCTGCTTATAGAGCTTTACTTAATAAAGGCGATAAAGTCATGGGAATGAACTTGTCAAATGGTGGACATTTAACGCATGGTCATCCATTATCATTTAGTGGTCAAGATTATGAAATTGTAGACTATGATGTAGATTTCAAAAATGAATTAATCGATTATGAGGCTTTAAGAGAAAAAGCAATAAAAGAAAGACCAAAAATGATAATAGCAGGAGCAAGTGCATATTCTAGAATAATAGATTTTCAAAAATTTCGTGAAATATGTGATGAAGTTGGTGCATATTTAATGGTAGATATGGCTCATATTGCTGGGCTTGTGGCAACAGGACTTCACCCATCTCCAGTACCATACGCAGATATTGTAACAACAACGACACATAAAACATTAAGGGGACCTCGAGGTGGACTTATTTTATGCAATGATGAAAAAATAGCTAAGAAAATAGATAGTATTATTTTTCCTGGGATTCAAGGCGGACCACTTATGCATGTAATAGCTGCGAAAGCACAGTGTTTTTATGAAGCATTGACTCCTGAATTTAAAAGATACCAAGAACAAGTGTTAAAGAATATTAAAGCTTTAACTAAATCTTTAGAAGAAGAAGGATTTCGTATTGTATCAGGTGGAACAGATAATCATTTAATTTTAGTAGATGTGAAGAGTTTTTCAAACGTAACTGGAAAAGAAGCTCAAGAAATACTTGATAAAATTCATATTACAGTAAATAAAAATACCATTCCAAATGATAGTGAGAAGCCAATAACTGCAAGTGGAATTAGAATTGGAAGTCCAGCAATGACAACAAGAGGAATGAAAGAAGTTGAATTTGAACAAATTGGTAAAATCATTGCGAAAGCTTTAAAGAATGTAAAAGATGAAAAAGTATTAGATGAGTTAAGTAAAAAAGTATTAGAATTAACAAGTAAGTTCCCATTACCTTATTAGAAAAATAAGTTTTGATGAATTTGTTATAGCAATATAGAAACTTAAAAGAGAATTAGTTCAATTGACTATTCTATTAAATTAGGACTGTGTTTTAGTACTCATATGTCATATCTTATTCACTTTTTTTAATTTTTGATATAGTAATGAATAAATAGATAGATTATACCAACAAAAATAGTAAGATTCAAAAAAATATATATATTCTTTATAAAAGCTAATTATTTTTTATTTGTCGATATGAGATAAGTAAAAAAACACTGGGAGATCAACGGACAAATTATAAAAGATTTTATTAAAATGAATTTAAAAATCGAAAAAAAATAATAAAAAATAATATAGTAATGTTAAGAAATGTATGTAATTTAAATTTTTTTAGTGTTTTAATCATAACAAATTGTAATTTAAAAGTTAAGGTGGATTTAAGTATAGAAGAATTTAATGTTTTAATTGCAATGAATAGTAATTGTGACTATAAATAGGATTTATAATAAGAATATCAAAGAATCTTTTAAAGATTTAATTAGAAAATCTAACCCCAAAAAAGTATGGAATATTTAATCCATATTTTTGTTAATAACAGATAATTGTTTTTCAAAATATTCTAGATGAATAATTTCGTCTTCAATAATTCTAAGTAATAATTTTTTTATGCCTTCATCTTTAATTGCGTCACAATGCAATAAATAGTTTTGAATTGCATCTTTTTCTTTTTCAATATCTATTTCTAAAATTTCTTTTACAGACATATTATAATTGATTTTGCTACTAGACCAATAATTTTTATTATTATCTTCATCATAAGTAATAAATTCTGGAGATAATCCAAGTAAACAAATAGCTTTACCAAGCAATTTTAAATGATGCATTTCTACTGTTGCAATATGGAATAAATTATTTGCAATCGCAGGATGTTTTTTATTTAATATGAAACTTTGAAATAAATATAGGTGAACTGCCATCTCTTCACTAGTATCTCCAGCATAATCTTGCAATAGTAATTTTGCATATTCTATATTTGGTTCTTGTATTTCAATTGAAGGATAAAGGCCTTTTGCTTCAAAATTCATATTATCACCTATTACATTGTATGATAAGAAAAGATTAATATGAAAATAAATTTATTAGCATTTTTATTTTTTATAGTGTAAAATAAAGCCTTAAGAAGTATTTACTACAAACAAATGTAGAATGCCAAGCCTTATAATAAATGGTATTCTGAATATAGGAAGTGATAATATGGAAAAAATTGATAGAAGATTAGTTAAAAGTCATGGGGACATCAAATTCAAATTGGCCGATAGAATGAAAGAACAAGGATTGTCTAAAAATAGATTATGTAAAGAAACAGGATTTCGTTTTGAAACTATTCAGGGATATTTTTTAGGAAATATTAGTCGAGTTGACTTATTTGTACTTTCTGAATTTTGTAGAGTACTAGGATGTAATGTTCAAGATGTCATTGAATATGCTCCAAAAAAGAAGTAGGAAGATGACAATTGTTATCTTTTTTTAATTTTTTAGTGTAACTTCTATGAGTTATGATATAATATTATAGTAGCAACTTTTGCACATGAATAGGAGGCGAAATGATGCAAGAATGGAAAGATTTTAATGGGGGAATTTGGACAGAATGTATCGATGTTGAAGATTTTATTTTAAAAAATTATCATGAATATAAAGGTGATGATTCCTTTTTGGAAGGAATTAGTGGTAAAACAAAAAAAGTTTGGAATAAAATGTTAGGGCTTTTAAAAGAAGAACTTGAAAAAGGTGTTTTAGATATAGAAACTAATATTGTATCGGGAATCGATAATTTTAAGCCTGGATATATTGATAAAGAAAATGAAATAATAGTAGGACTTCAAACGGATGCTCCGTTAAAAAGAATTGTGAATCTATATGGTGGAATTCGTATGGCTCATACTTCATTAGAGGCTTATGGATATAAATTAGATGATACTGTTGATTATTATTTTAAAGAATTTAGAAAATCTCATAATGATGGTGTATTCGATGCATATACACCAGAGATTAGAAGAGCACGTAGTGCAGGATTATTAACTGGACTACCAGATGCTTATGGTAGAGGGAGAATTATCGGAGACTATCGTCGTATACCTCTTTATGGAATTGATTATTTAATTGAGGAAAAGAAAAAAGATTTTAATAATATTATGGAAATCACTTTAGAAGCGACTATACGTCTTAGAGAAGAAGTTAATGAACAAATTAGAGCCCTTGAAGAAATGAAAAGTATGGCAAGTAAATATGGATTTGATATTTCAAAGCCAGCTTCAAATGCGAAAGAAGCAGTTCAATGGTTATATTTTGGTTATTTAGCAGCTATTAAGGAAAATAATGGTGCTGCTATGAGTTTGGGAAGAACTTCAACTTTCTTAGATATTTACATTGAAAGAGATTTAAAGAAAGGAATTATAACTGAAAAAGATGCACAAGAAATGATTGATCAATTTATTATTAAACTTCGTATTGCACGCCATTTACGTACACCAGAATATAATGAATTATTTGCAGGTGATCCAACTTGGGTGACAGAATCTTTAGCAGGTATGGCATTAGATGGTAGAAGTTTAGTAACCAAGAATAGTTTTAGGTACTTACATACACTTATTAACTTAGGAACATCACCAGAACCAAATTTAACAGTTTTATGGTCAAATAATTTACCAGAAAATTTTAAAAAATATTGTTCTAAAATATCAATATTGACTGATGCGATACAATATGAAAATGATGATATTATGAGACCTCTTTATGGAGATGATTATGCAATTGCTTGTTGTGTATCAGCTATGAAAGTTGGAAAACAAATGCAATTTTTCGGAGCTAGATGCAATTTAGCTAAATCTCTACTTTATGCTATCAATGGTGGAGTAGATGAGAAAAGCATGAAATTAGTTGTTGAAAATATTCCAAAAATAGCAGATGAAGTACTAGACTATGATAAAACTAAAGAAGCTTATTATCATGTACTTGAAAAAGTTGCAAAAACATATGTGGAAGCGATGAATATTATTCATTATATGCATGATAAGTATGCTTATGAGAAAGGACAAATGGCACTTCATGATACAAATGTAGAACACTTAATGGCATTTGGAGTTGCAGGATTATCAGTTGCAGTTGATTCACTTTCAGCAATTAAATATGCACAAGTAAAGCCAATTCGTAATGAAGAAGGAATTGCAATTGATTTTGAAATAGAGGGAGATTATCCGAAATATGGGAATGATGATGATAAAGTAGATTGTATTGCTGTAGAGTTAGTAGAAAAATTTATTCAGGAGTTAAAAAAGCATGCTCTTTATAAACATGCGAAACATACATTATCAGTACTTACAATTACATCTAATGTTGTATATGGTAAAAAGACAGGAGCAACTCCAGATGGAAGAAAAGCAGGAGTAGCGTTTGCACCTGGTGCTAATCCAATGCATGGTAGAGATTCAAATGGCGCTTTAGCATCTCTTAATTCAGTTGCAAAAATTCCATATAAAGATTGTTGTCAAGATGGTATTTCAAATACATTCTCTATTATACCAAATGCACTTGGACATAATGAAGAAGAAAGAATAGATAATTTAATAAGCATTATAGATGGCTATTTCAAAGAAGGAGCACATCATTTAAATGTAAATGTATTAAATAGAGAAATGTTAATTGATGCAATGGAAAATCCAGGAAAATACCCAACTCTTACGATTCGAGTATCAGGATATGCAGTTAATTTTAATAGACTTAGTAAGGAACAGCAAAAAGAAGTAATTGCACGTACATTCCATGAGGTAATGTAGTGAAAGGATACATTAATTCGATTGAAACAATGGGACTGGTAGATGGTCCAGGTATTCGTTTTGTAGTCTTTATGCAAGGTTGCAAATTAAGATGCCTATTTTGTCATAACCCAGAAACTTGGAAGATAAAAAGTACTTTAGAAATGACATCTGAAGAATTAGTAAAGAAAATCACTAGGTATAAAAATTATTTTGGAAAAGAAGGTGGAGTAACTTTTTCAGGAGGAGAACCTCTCTTGCAACCAGAATTTTTAATAGAAACATTAAAGCTATGTAAAAAAGTAAATATTCATACTTGTTTAGATACAGCAGGAGTAGGAAAAGGAAATTATGAAGAAATATTAAAATATACAGATTTAGTAATGATGGATATTAAAGCATTAGAACCAGATTCTTACTTTAAAATGACTGGAAATAAAATAGAGGAATCACTTTATTTTTTAGATATTTGTCAAAAGATGAATAAAAAAATGTGGATAAGACAAGTAATTATTCCTGGTATCAATGATAATGAAGAATATATTTTAAAGTTAAAAGATTTTATATCTAAATTAAAAAATATAGAAAAAGTAGAATTTTTACCTTATGAAACAATGGGAATACCAAAATATAAGGAATTAAACATTCCATATAAATTAGAAAATGTAGCTGCAATGGATACTAAAAGGTGTCAAGAATTATACAGTTTATTTGAAAAATAGTAATTTTACTATTTTTTTTCTTTATTTTTTGATATAATTCAAATAAGATAGGAAGGGAAACATATGAACAATGAATTAAATAGACAAAATTTAGGAAATAGTGGAGTACAAAGTAATACTGGGAATGTAGTGCCAAATGAGATGCCAATGCCAAATATGACAGTAGAAATGCCCCATTCTAATAATGAAAGTCAGAATCCTATAATGCAACCTCAAATGCAAAATGTGGAGTCAGTAATACTCAATCAAGTACCAGTTATGTCAGCAAATGTAGTAAATCAAAACATGAATTTAATGGAGAATAATATAATACAAAATGAACCAGAAATGGAAAAGGCCTCAAATGTAATGCCAAGTAGTAATATAATTCAAAATCAAATGGTAGAACCAGTAAATTTGATGTCAGATTTTAGTGAAGTAATTGCAAATACTCCACAAATTGTAACTCAAGTAGAAGAAGCACAGAATTTACAAGTAGAAACTGCTGCAGAAACAGACCAAAATGAAATAGTAGTTCCAGTAGCAGAAAATACAGTAAATGGAACAATACCTTCATCAGTAGAAACACCATTGACTGCCAATAATGTTTCAGCTGAAATGGTAACAAATACAGAAGAATCTATATCAATAGAAAAAAAGAAGAAAAAAAATAACTGGGTTTTTATTCTAGCTTTATTTGCAATTGTTGCTATCTTTGTTTTATTACTTCCATTATTCGTAAAAATCTTTGGATATAATTAAAAACAATCGTAATGATTGTTTTTTCAGTATACATTATTTTTAGATAGTTCAATAATTAAGTCCATGTTATCATCATTTGCCATAATATTCTTATGTAATTCATTACATTTTTTACAACGATAAATAATTTTATATGTATTTTTGAATTTTTCAATAGCAACTGGTTTTAATAACCCATGACATTTATTTTGGCGGTCTCCAGGTAAAACATCCACATGTTTAGAATATAAACAATAGGGGCAATGATCTCTTGCGCTATAATTTAATTTTTCTACGTTCTTATGACATCTTTCACAAATAAAATTTTCATCTTTCATAGTAAATTGCTTCATGATAATTCACCTTCTTAATCCTATCATAGGACAACTTTTTTTGTCAACTTTAAGAAATATTTTTGTAAGAATTTAATAAAATTAAATTGGGTGATGCCAGATTGGGACGCGTCTTTGCATTTCTAGTAGGTTTTGGTCTTTCAATAATTGGAGCAGTTTATATAATAAGTTATTGTAATTTGATGACTGTTGGGTATAATTTTAAAGAATATGTACAATTTATTATTAGGAGAATAGAATGCCAATATTTTCTGATTGGATTATTCTTAATATCCTTATCAATTTATACACCAGGAGGGAAAAAATATGAATTACATATATGATATTTTACTTAATTTTAATCGTCAGTTGTATGATTTCTTTGAATGGAATTTGAGTGATAATATTATTCATGTTCGTAAAATTCCGCTTTTTAGAATTGATAGTAAAACATTGCTAACAATTCGTGATAATAAAGTAAAAGTAGATTCTAGTTTTTTAGAAAAAATAAAAAATAAAACAGAAATCTTTACGAATAAAGATGTAGATGTAATTGAATATGCATCACTATTAACTGATGGAAGTAGTGTAATAGCTTTGAAGTTGAATCATGATGGAAAATCTTTTGGAAAGAGTACTTTATTAGTTGATGAAGATTCTGAAGTGTTAGAAGTAAGTGATAGAATTAAAGAATTAAATTTTTCATATGAAATATTGGAAAGCGAAATTTATGTTCCATTAAAAACAAGAAAAGAACAAAAAATGGAAAAATTCGTAAAAGAGGAATTAAAGAAGAGTCAGAAACAGAAAGATTTTGAAAAATTATCTTATTTATATTTTGAATATTTTGGAAAAACAGAAGAGTCAATAGAAAAAATTATATATCAATTTCAAAGACAAATGAAATATGGAAATTATGAGATGACTCACAAATTATATGATTTTTTTAAGTTAACTTCTGCTATAAAGTAACTTACAACATTCTTTTGGAATGTTGTTTTTTATTTATTCCTTTGATATAATAACAATATTGGAAGGTGTGAAAATGGAATATAAAGTAATGATATCAGAATTTGAAGGCCCACTTGATTTACTATTGCATTTAATTAAAGAAGCATCAATTGAAATTTTTGATATAGAGATAGAAAAGATAACGGAACAATATATGGATTATATTCATCAAATGGAAACAATGAATTTAAATATTGCTAGTGAGTATTTAACTATGGCAGCAGAATTAATCGAAATGAAATCAAACAGTTTACTTCCTAAAAAAGTAGTAGAAAGTGAAGATGAATATGAAGAAGATCCAAGAGAAAATTTAATTCAAAGATTACTTGAATATCAACGTTATAAAGAAGTTGTTCCTAAACTGCACGAATTAGAGGAACAAAGACAAGAATATTATTCCAAAACACCAGAAAGTTTAAGAGAGTATACTGATATCGATGCTGATTCAGTAGATCTAGATATTGATTTAAATGACTTATTAGAAGCATTTAAAAAGATGCTAGAGAGAAAAGAACTAGAAAAACCTTTGCAAACAAAAGTAACAAAAAAGGAATATTCTGTGAGTGCTAGAAGTAATGAAATTAGAAGATTATTAAAAGAAAAGAAAAAGATAGAGTTTGAAGAACTTTTTGAACTCGTTACCAAAGAATATGTGATTGTAACATTTTTATCTATCTTGGATTTAGCACGTAAACAAGAATTGAATATTACACAAGATCGTAACTTTAACAATATTATATTAGAATTAAAAGGAAGTGAAACTCATGGATAAAAAGGCAGTTTTAGAAGGTCTACTATTTGTAGTTGGAGAAGAAGGATTAACTGCAGCAGAAATTCAAAATTTATTAGAGGTCAGCGAATATGAGTTTCAAAAGTTAATTAGTGCATTAGATGAAGATTATAGAAGAAAAGATAGAGGAATTCAAATTGCTTTTTTAGGAAACTGCTATAAGTTAGTAACAAAACAAGAACATAAAGAGTATTATCAAAAAATGGTAAAAATAGAAGAAAGTAGTACATTATCTGGAGCTGCATTAGAAACATTAGCTATTATTGCCTATAATCAGCCAATTACTAGAGTAGAGGTAGATGAAATTCGTGGAGTTTCTAGTGTTCATCATGTAAGAAAATTATTGCTTAAAAATTTGATTCGTGAAATGGGAAAATCAGATTTGCCAGGTAGACCTATGAGTTATGGTGTAACAGATGAATTTTTAGACTATTTTGGTTTATCTTCAATAGAAGATTTACCTAAGATTAAGATTGAAGATATATCTGAAAATGAACAGGTAGATTTGTTTGAGTCAAAATATAAAGAACAATGATAGATACTGATAAATTTCGTAATTTAATTGGTTAATAGAAATAATAATTCATCTATTTTTATAGAAAAAGTTACAGTTCAGATAGAAAATAACAACACAAAGTGTTTTTCTATCTTTTTATTTA
>CANSDD010000004.1 GCA_947645535.1 uncultured Mycoplasmatota bacterium | reverse complement strand
AAATGATTTTTGGTATGAATTTAGTATTTGGACAAAGAGAAAGAAAAGAAATTGGTGCGAGAACTAAACGAGCAATGGAAGAAATGGCTTTAGAAAAAATCCACCCTAGTAAAGCACCTTATGGCTATGTTAGAAACAAAGATACAGGGCATTTAGAAATAGAGCCTATCGAGGCACAAGTTGTAAAAGAAATCTTTAAACTATGCCAAGAAGGTCATTCGACTAGAAGTATTGCCACCATTATGAAAGGTGATAATGCTTATTTAAAGACTGGTAAATGGCGAAGTGATAGGGTTTATAAAATACTAACAAATTCTATTTATATTGGTGTATTTGAATATGGAAAATATAAGCGAAAACAACAAGACATTTTAAGGGTTAAAGACTATTGTGAGTCAATTATTGATGAAACAACTTGGAATGCTACAAGAAATGTATTAGTAAAAAATAAACATTCAAACTATGGAGAGTTTATTCATTTATTTTCGGGATTAGTAAAATGTCCGATATGTGGTAGTATTATGGCTTCATCAGAATCTTTTAAATATCCAAATGGAAAACAAAAAGTTTATTATCATTTAAGATGTAAAAATCATAATTGTAGTGGCTATGGACTTCATTATAATACCGAGAAAATAGAAGTGAAATTAAGGCGAGTTTTAGAGGAATTAACTATCTTTATGATGGGAACAAATAACGAAATTATTACTTGTAATTCTACAAAGAGTAATGATGTAAAAGAAATAGAAAAAGCGATTGAAAAATTAAAAATACAAGAAAAAAGATTAGTAGATTTATATTTAAGTTCTACACTAGATGTTGAAACTATCAATCATAAAAATGATGTTATCAAAAAAGAAATTGAGAAATTAAATAAGAAGAAAATAACTCTTGATCCAGATAACGAATCAAAAGAATATACAACAGAATTATTAAAAAAATTAGATTGTAAAAAAGAAGATGACAAACTGGTATTCAAAAATGTTAAGATGTTTGACTTCACTTTTTTCTACAATTTACTATCAAGAGAAGCCAAACGAGATATGATTCATAGACTTATATCTGGGATAGAAATTACAAGAGATAATAATTACAACATTGAAATTAAATATATAAAATTTACAGATGAATTTATTACAAAAAGTAGTACAGAATTTATCAAATACTTATATATTGTTCTAAAAAATGATACTGTTGGTATTAAATATATAAATAGAATAACTGAAGAAGAATTAGAAATCAAGAAAAAAGATTATGATGTTTTATCCATTTTAAAAATGACAAGAAATGAATATCCAAGTGAATTTGTAGATGATTTTTTTGCTAAAGCACATAGTCATTTTTATGTAGATGGTATAATTGGCAGTCCTTATTTTGAAGGAAATATCTCTAAAGATTTTCTATTATTAGTACCTAAAAAAGAAATAGTAAAAGCAAATTAAAAATAAAAGGAGTTATCAATGAAACAATTAACGAAAGAAAATATTTTAAAGAATCAAGTAGATACCATAGAACAATTTAAGGTTCTTGATTATCTAAAAAAGCAATTATCTATTAGTGAGTTTGCTGTCTATTTAATTGATAGATTTACAATTAAAGTCATAGATAAAAACAAAGAACAAGGTTATTTTAAATATAATAACAAAACTATGGCCGTAGATTTTTACGAAAAAAATATTAAAAATAAAGAAATGGAGAGATAAAAAATGGAATTAAATTATATAAAAGTCAGTGATTATTTGTTACCAAATTTGACAATAGAAAAACAAAATAATGAAAAAATTAACAAGTATGGATATTTAAGATTACAATACTTAAAGAGAAACAATAAAGCACTTTATACAACACTTTTAATGCAAAATGAATTAACAAATCATCTAGTTTCAGTTAGTATTGAAGCCGAAAATAGATTAAATATTTTAATGGAACAATATAAAAATTCTGATGAATTACTATCTGAAAAAAATAAAATGGATAACCAAATTGAATGGGCAAAACTAATGAATAATTATAAAAATATTGTTGAGGAAACTATCTTAAAAGAATTAATTTATGTATGAAAATAGGACTGCAAAACAAGCAGTCCTTTAAAATCCAACCTTAAAAATGTGTGAAGACAAATGAATTATTATGTCCTAGCCAGCACTGAAAACCTACTCCCGCACGTTTTCGATTTATGGGAAATCCCATACCCTTAATCACAAATCTTGATATTCAGTATTTAAAGACTTATAGTAATCTCTAGGTGCATTACATATTTTATATTTTTCACCAGTTTTCGCTTGATTTATTACATTATGTGCAGGCTCTAAAGTAGCATCAATTTTATCAGCAAAATTAATAATAATTACCTCTAACATTTTTGGTAAAACAAGCGTACCCCAGTCGCTAAACTCATTCATATGACTGCCTATCATATGTAAAACTTGATTTTTAAAATCTTCATTTAATTTATATTCGGATAAATAATTTTCTATCAAATGTGTGCCCTCATACGAGTGACCCAACAGTTGAGATCCATTATGCTCATATTCAGATTTATCATTCCAATCAGTATAGTTTTTAGTTTTTCCAATATCATGTAATAAAGCACCAAATATTACTAAATCAGAATCTACATTTAATTTAGGATATAATTCCATTATAGTTATAGCATTTCTTGTTACACAATATATATGATATAATAGACCTCCTTCAAAGTAGTGATGTGCACCAGTCGTAGCAGGTTTTCTTATTAGTTTTTCTTTATAATCTCTTAGTATTTTTTGACAACAATCTCTTAAGTCAATATTTCTAATTTTATTTGAACATTCTATACATTTTATAAAAATATCTTCCAAATTTATATTATTCATAACATTCACTCCTATTTATTATTTAATTATCATTTCTTCTATACTTTCTAAAGTATGATTTAAAACTTCTTCTCTATCGAATGAGGTATCGACAAACCAAATATTTAATTCTTTACATTCTTTTTCATATTCTATACTTTTAGATATCCAATGTTTAGAATGTTCTAAAATATGTTCATCACTTCTATCATAAGTCCAATCTTTTTCAGTTTGATATTTCCTTATTTCATTAAAATGTTCATCAATAGTTTGTCTTGGAGTTCCTAAGAAAAGTAATATAGTATCTTCTCTATTAAATAATTGATATGCTTTTTTTGGTGTTATATCACATGTTTCAACGATATAATTGATTTCACCCATATTTCTTTTTATACTTTTATAAAATAAGCAAGATAAGAAATTAGGAAAATCTTCTAACATTCCAATTCCTCCTTTACTATTTATGTTATTGTTAGGTAAAACTTCTTGAAAAGCCCACCTAATATCATCTCCAATTATAATATGATAATTAGAATATTTTTTTGAAATCATTTTAGCGAGAGTTGACTTTCCAGAACGAGAGCTTCCGAATATTGCAATATTTTTCATAAATATGATCCTTTCTTAGTTTTTACATGTAATTTTTCTAATAAAATTATACTATAAATATTAAAAATTTCATATACTCCCATTGAAATTTAATAATAATTCATATATAATATTTATAGAAAGAGAACAAAGTTCGTAACTTGTATGTGATTCGCTCCATTGATGAATCTGTTCGAACTTTTCGAACATTGATATATAGAAAATCAATCCAGATTGATTTTTTATTAACGCCTCTGTTTTTTTTCTTTCTATCAAAGAAGCCATTAAACGATTATCAAACTCTATCAATGAAAATAATGCTACTACTTGATTATTTCCTATATACTCTCCTCCTGCATCATATACACCTATTGCATGAACTTCGACAAATTCATTTTACACTTTTGTAAATCATTTACTATATAAACCTGACAATAAGAACCAAAGGTATCTATTCCTTTTTTAAATTCTACTATTCCAAATACTATCCAAGCAAAAATCCAAAATAAAAGCACAAAAATATTTCCTAATTTTTTCATATCTATACACATCCCTAATACTTAATGTAAGTGTATCATCAGTTTCATATTACCACAACAAAAAATAAATAAAATTTGATATAGTTTACAATATAAATAACTTCACAAATTTTTAAATTTTATAATCATATTTTTTAATTAAGATTTCTATTTAATCCTTAAAATTCCACCATTTTAATTCTTTATTTCTCGTTTTTGAGTACTCTACTGCACATCTATAAACATATAAAACACATCTATCCAAACTTCCACCACATAATTTTCTATCTTCTTCATACATTTCTTCAGGATTCGCCTCTACTAATGATTCTACATTTGTATATCCTAACTTTATAAAATGTTCTTTCATATCCTTTCCAACACCAGGAATTGTAATTAAATCTGTTTTCATCCTTAACCTCCAAAAAAAAATAGTACAACTGTACTATTTTATAAACTCATAATAATACAAACAATAAAGAATGCTGCTCCAAGACCTGCAGTTAATCTTGTAATAAATAACTCGCCGCCTCTTTCTTTTCTATTTGCAAATAAGCTATCATTTCCACCACTAATTGCATTTGATGCACTTTCTGCTTTTCCACTTTGTAGTAATCCAAGTGCAATCAATAATAATGATATAATAATTAATACTATTTTCATGAGCATTCCTCCTCTGACATAATACTATTATGCCATAAAGTTCTAATTATTTCAAGGTTTTATTACTTCTTTTTAGGATTTATTACAAATACAGAATGATTTTCTAAATTGATATTTGGAATTATTTTTTGATATTCTTCTATATTTAAAGAAGTTACCTCTTCATAATCATCTGTATTTACTTTTCCATATTTAATTACATTATTCATAGCTTTTGTATTTAAATTATAAATATTATCACTCATAAACAAAAATGAACTAATAATTGTTTTTTTCTTTCTATTTAAATCTACTTCAGAAAGAGATAAATTACACATCTCACCTTTTATTAAATCGATTACTTTATCTGGGTAGTTTGACTCTCCTAAAATCATAACGATAAAATAATCCTCTGTATCAATATAATCAAACGAAAAATCTCCTGTCATTAAATTTTCTTTATTCAAATTTTCTTGTAATATACTCACAGGTCCTAACTTAATATCAAATAACATCATCAAATAATGTAATATTTTTCTTCTTGACATATTTTTAAATGATGTTAAAGGTATTTTATAACCAATAGAAAATTTAGGAAGAGAAACTGACATTTCAGCTTCTTCATATGCTTTTTCTACTTCTTCAGGTTCTTTAATTACCTTCTTTTCTACTTTCTTAGCTACTTCTAAAGTTCTTTTATCTTCTACTTCCCTTATTACTTTCATTGCTTCATAAGCCTCTACTTTTCCAGTAATAACAACAAACATATTACTTGGATGATAAAAAGTATTATAACAATCATATAAATCTTTTTTCGTAATAGACCTTACACTTTTTACAGTACCAATAATTGGATATTTGATTGGATCATTTACAAATATATTATATAATAACCCTTCATATGCCTTTGTATAAGGATTATCTTCATACATCATAATTTCTTGTTCAATAATTCCTTTTTCCTTTTCTACATTTTCATCTGTAAAAAAAGGAGATTCAACATATTCAAGCAAATATTTTAAATTTTCTTCAAAAAATTTTGTACCTGAAAATAAATATGTTGTTTTAGTATAATTTGTATTCGCATTCGCATCAGCTCCACGTTCACTAAAAAAAGCAAAAGGATCTGTTCCATCTTCTTGTTCAAACATTTTATGTTCTAGAAAATGAGCTACTCCACCTGGTACTTTTGTCATTTTACTTTCTCCAATTGGTATAAATTCATAATCTCTAGAACCATATTTAGTACTATAAGTTACATAAGTATTATTAGAATCTTTTCTTGGAATAATATAAACTTCAAGTCCATTATCTAACTTTTCATAAAATAAATTTAAGTCAAGATTACTCATTTTCATTTGTTTCATGAATAGTTCCTCCTTCTAGTAAATAGATTGTATCAGCATGTACTTTTTTTGCAACATCTACTACCATTTTCTTAGTAACTTCTGTTATTTTATTTTTTCTTTCTTCTAAATTATCATAGCCTAAATATTCACATGATACATAACTAGAAATAATAGAACCTGGAGAATCTTCTAATTCATCAAAAGCACTTAAATATGTAATTTTTGCTTTTTCTATATCACTTTCTTCAAAATCTCCTTTTTCCATATTGGTTAGTTCTTTTTTGATTAAAGAAACAGCTTTTTTATAGGAACTTGCATCAATCCCCGCTTTGATAATTAAAAGATTTGATGTTGGCTGAAAGGTTGAATGAATAGAATAACAAAGAGAATTCTTTTCTCTTACATTTTGAAACAATTTAGAATCTGTTCCTCCACCTAAAATAAAGTTATATACATTCATTACATATTTCCGTTCTATATCTGTTAAAGCATCTAATTTACAACCAATGAGTAAATGACTTTGATTGATGTCTTTTTTCTCTTTGATTGTTTTTATTTTTCTTTTTGGTTTTACTGGCTCTAAATAATGACTTTCTGTCTTCTTTTTCATTGTATTTATCAAAAACATTTCTTTAAATAAATCTTTTATTTTTTCTGAATCAATATTTCCTATTACAAATATATCAATCAAATCACTATTTAATACACTTTCATAATAAGAATACAAATTTGCTTCATTAATTTCTTCTAAGTCTTCTAAATATCCAACAGAACGAATACTAAAAGGAGCTTTTTCATCCATTTCTTCAAGTAAACGATACATAGCATATCTACCATAACTATCTTCTAATGTTTCTAATTCCTCTTTTAATGCATTTTTAGAAATCATAAAATTATTTTTTTCAAAACTTTTATTATTTGCATTTGGATGAAATAAAAATTCCATTAAAAATTCTAAAGATTCTTTTAACATTCCTTTTTCAGTATAAGCTTCATTTAAAAAAATGCAATCAAAACTAAGAACCATATAATTTCCAGATGTATATGTATTTGCCTTTAATAATAAATTATATAAATCTTCTGTTTTAATTTCTAATTCTCTTCTACTAGGATATTTTAAAGAAGATTCTAACAATACATCAGAAAGTAAATTACGATATGTAATATCTTTTTTATTTAATTTTCTCTTAAAATTAATCTTTACTGTAATTGTTTTAAATTTATCTGTTTTTATTGTGTGTAAATTATAAGCTACATTCTCATATTTTTGATATTCCATCCTATCACCTCTTTCTTTAGTATACCTAAAAATCTATAAATTATAAGGTTAAACTTACCTCTAATGCGAGTTCAATCATTGTATGAAATGCCTTTTGTCTTTCTTCACTTGTCGTTTTTTCACCTGTTTCAAAATTATCTGATACAGTAAGTAAAGTAGCTGCTTTCTTATTTAATCTTTTTGCATTATGAAATAAAGCAAAGCTCTCCATTTCTACTCCAATACATTTTTTTTCCATATACATTTTTTTATAATCTACAGTATCAGAATAAAATACATCAGTACAATAGATTATGCCTTTATGAATGTTTATATTTTTTGTTTGTGCAACTTTTTCTATCCTTTCATTTAATAAATTACTTGGATATAATACATTTTCATTTGTTCCATCTTGTACTTTTGCATAAGTAGAATCAGAATATACAGCTTCTTCTAATATTACATCATATAAATTTAACTCTTTTGTATATGCACCTGTACTACCAATTCTAATAATAACTTCTACATCATATTCATGATATAATTCATAAGAATAAATTCCCATACTTGGGCATCCCATTCCTGATGCCATTACAGTTACATCTTTTCCTTTATACGTTCCAGTAAATCCTAATATACCTCTTACTTTTGTAACTAATTTAGGATTTTCTAAATAATTTTCTGCTATCATTTGAGCCCTAAGTGGATCTCCAGGCATGATTACAATTTTCGCAATCTCTCCTTTTTTTGCTTCTATATGTGGTGTCATAATATTCCTCCTTTATTTTGATGAATTTTTCATCTTATTATTCATTGTAACACAAGTAAATAGAAAAAAGAAGTTACTTACTTCCTTTATTTCAATTATTATCGTATTTTTCCTTTCTCTTGTTTTTCTAATATTTCATCTACTTCCATTCTTTTCATTGTTTCAGATAATTGCAATTTCAAAAAATCTACATCTTGTGGTTTTTCCATATCAGAAACTTCATCTGCTTTTTGTTTCATTTGACCATATAAAGAATGAAGAGCATTTAACATTCTTTCTTTTGTTTGTATATCTATAATTCCTTTTTCACAAAAGGTAACGATTTTTCTAACAATTACATTCTCTTCTATCGTAAGTTCTACTAGTGTTTTTGGAATAGTAATAGGTATTCCACCATAACGATTTGAATCTACAAAATGATATTTTTGATCGCTAATTTGAATATCTAATAAATTTTCTATTTCTATTATTGTTTGATTGTCCATATTTCCTCCTTATTTTACTTTTATATTCAATTTAATTGTTTCCACTAATTCATCATATTTTTCTTTTAAATTTTTCTTTTGAAATAAAAAAGCAACATTATTATTTTTAGGTTCTATAAATATATAATTTTTACGAATTTTAATTTTTCTAATATCTTTCCATAATACTTCTTTTTTTAATGTTCCTATACTTTGTGTAATACCTCTTTTAGTCACACTAAAATGATATTTAGGATAATCTTCTATTCTCATCTTTATTCTTGATTTTAATTCTAAATGAGTAAATAAAAAGTCACATAACCATAAAGCTCCCCATAATAGAATTAAAAAAAACAAATAAATAACCAAATATAGCCAAAACTCTTTTATCATCATTGGAATATTGAAGATAAAATAAAGTATAGCAAATAATAGATAAATAAAGATATTAGTTCGGCGATGTCGTTCTTTTAAAAAATATTGTTCATCTAATTTACTTAATTGATATTCAAAATTCATCTAACACCTCTTTCCCAATTTCTCTATCTCTATAATTTTATCATTTTCATCCATTATATATTTTACATGAATATTCGCTTCTAAAAATTTCTTTTTATAATTTTCATCTAATAAATGTGTAATAGCAAATCTTTTTTCCTCTTTTAATAATTCAGATATGGGAATCCAAAATGAATTATTTTCTTCAAAATTTTGTGGATCACCAGTATAAGTATGTGCTTGAAAGAGGACAAAATGATAAATTCTATCTGGATATTCAGTAATCATAGTTCCTATTTCTTGTAAATTTGAAATCTTCATTCCTGTTTCTTCTAGAAATTCACGAATAGCTGCTTCCTCTTTCGTTTCTTTTTCTTCTATTTTTCCTCCTGGAATATCAATAAATCCAATAGGCCCTCTTTTATACTTAATACACACTATTTTATCCTTTTTAATCAAAAATACTCTAACTGCATTTCTTATTTTCTTTTCCATTTGTTTATTCTTCTTTCTTATTTAACTTAGAAGATATTACCCATATTTTCTTGCGAATATCATGTAATATTTGTATCATTTCACCTACTGCATAAGTAAATAAAAACACGATTATCCCCAAAATCCACGAAGATGTAAGAACAATCATTCCATAATTAAAATGATTATCAAAATGTTTCTTTACAATAATAGCGCCTACTACCCCTACTACAATACATAAGACTAATAAAAACCAAGATACCGATTTTATCATCAAACTAAGCCAATGATTATCATCTACAATAAATTCTATTTTTTTATTTCTTTCACTACTCATAATACACACTTCCCTATACATTATATCAAAAAAAGAAATAGTTTCCTACTTCTTTAATAAAGATTTCAAAAATTGTCCAGTATAGCTCTCTTCTATCTTAACAATTTCTTCTGGTGTTCCTGTTCCTATAATAGTTCCTCCACCATCTCCACCTTCTGGACCTAAATCAATAATGTGATCTGCTACTTTGATAACATCTAAGTTATGTTCAATCACTAAAACTGTATCTCCATTATCTACAATTCTTTGTAATATGACAAGTAATTTTTTGATATCATCTGTATGTAATCCAGTTGTTGGTTCATCTAATATAAATAAACTTTTTCCAGTTGGCTTTTTTTGAAGTTCCTTGGCTAATTTTACACGACCTGCTTCTCCCCCTGATAATGTTGGAGCACTTTGACCTAATTTAATATAGGATAATCCCACGTCCATAAGTACTTGTAATTTATTTCTAATCTTAGGAAATGCATCAAAAAACTCTAATGCTTCTTCTACTCTCATTTCAAGTACATCATAAATATTTTTTCCTTTAAACTTAATTTCTAATGTTTCTCTATTATATCTCGTTCCACCACATATTTCACAAGGAACATATACATCTGGTAAAAAGTGCATTTCAATTTTTTTAACTCCATCACCAGAGCAAGCTTCACATCTACCACCTTTTACATTAAATGAAAAACGACTTTTATCATAAGCTCTTATCTTAGCTTCTTTAGTATTTGTAAATACATCTCTGATATCATCAAATACCCCTGTATAAGTTGCAGGATTACTTCTTGGAGTTCTTCCTATCGGTGCCTGTGAAATATCAACAACTTTATCAATATATTCTAATCCCTTTATTTGTTTGCAAGCGCCTACTTTTTCTTTTCCTTTATAAACCTTATTAAATACAGCTTTATAAATAATTTCATTAACTAGACTACTTTTTCCTGATCCACTCACTCCTGTTACACAAGTAAATGTTCCTAAAGGGATTTTCACATTGATATTTTTTAAATTATTTTCTTTTGCTCCCTTTACTTCTAAAAACAATTTGTTTCCTTTTCTTCTCGTTTTAGGAACTTCTATCTTTTCTTTACCTGACAAATATTTTCCAGTTAAACTGTTTTCGTTTTTCATAACATCTTCTGGAGTACCTTCAGCAACAATAGTACCTCCATGTAATCCGGCTCCTGGACCAATATCAACCAAATAATCACTAGCAAGCATTGTATCAGTATCATGTTCTACAACAACTAACGTATTTCCTAAATCTCTCATCTCTTGTAATGAAGCAATCAAACGATTATTATCTCTTTGATGTAGTCCAATACTAGGCTCATCTAATACATAAAGTACACCTGTTAATCTAGAACCAATTTGTGTAGCGAGTCTAATACGTTGTGCTTCTCCTCCTGATAATGTAGACGCACTCCTAGCAAGCGTTAAATAAGACAGTCCTACATTTACTAAAAAGCTAAGTCTAGAAGATATTTCTTTTACGATTAATCTAGAAATTTCTTCTTGTTCTTTATTTAATTTTAATTTAGAAAAAAATTCTTGTAAATCACCAATACTTAAAAGTGTTAACTCATAGATATTCTTTTTTCCAACTAATACAGATAAAACAGAATCATTTAATCTAGCGCCATGACAAGCCTGACAAGTAAGCTCGGTCATAAAGCCTTCTATCCAATCACGAATCCAACCACTTTTTGTCTCCATATAACGTCTCTCTAAATTAGGAATTACACCTTCAAAAACATCTTTACTATTTCTTGTATTTCCTGATTTTGATTCATAATGAAATTCAAGTACATCTTTAGAACCATATAGAATAATATCTAATTTCTTCTTATCCATATTTTTTACTGGAACATCTAAATCAATATTATAATATTTTGCTACTGTTTCAATTTGTGTACTATATGTACTTTTTTCATCACTTAAATTAAGTGTTACAATAGCTCCTTCATGAATACTTAAATCACGATTTGGAACTACTAAATCTTCATCTATTTTAAGTTTTACTCCAAGTCCCTTACAATCATCACATGCCCCATAAGGTGCGTTAAAGGAAAACATTCTCGGCTCTAACTCAGGAAGAGAAAAATCACAATCTGGACAAGCATAGCTTTCACTCATAACAATTTCTTCTCCACCAATAACATCAACTACACATTTTCCATGTGCTAGTTTACAAGAAAGTTCTATAGCCTCATATAGTCTACTACGTACTTCTTCTTTAATTACTAAACGATCAATAATCACTGCAATATTATGTTTTTTATTTTTTTCTAATGTGATTTCTTCTATTAATTCATGTTCCTCATCATCTATTCGAACTCTTACATATCCATCTTTCCTTAAGCTTTCAAACAAATCTTTAAATGTTCCTTTTTCTCCATGTACAACAGGACTTAAAATACGCACTTTCGTACCTATATCTAATTTTAAAATTTGATTTGTCATTTCCTCTATACTTTGACTAGTAATTGGTCTTTTATGAATAGGACAATAAGGTATACCAATTCTAGCATATAACAATCTCAAATAATCATATATTTCAGTCACTGTTCCAACAGTACTTCTAGGATTTTTATTCGTTGTTTTTTGATCAATACTAATCGATGGACTAAGACCTTCTATACTATCAACATCAGGTTTTTCACTTCCACCTAAAAACTGTCTTGCATAAGCACTTAAACTTTCAACATATCTTCTTTGACCTTCAGCATAAATCGTATCAAAAGCAAGACTACTCTTTCCACTTCCACTTACTCCAGTCATTACAATCAGTTTATTTTTAGGTAGCTCTATTGATACATTTTTTAAATTGTTTTCTCTTGCACCTTTCACAATAATTTTATCCATTTTTATCACTTCTCTCATTACAACTTTTCGCTCTATTATAACACAATTCTTTTATTTTGATATTCCCTTTTTCTACCAAAATATGTAATATACTTATTATAATGATAATTTTAAAAAAAGTAAATAGAAAAGAGAGCAAAAGCGAAATTTTGTTCTCTGATTATTTTTGTATTATAATTTTTTTATTTTTTGAACTATAGAGTTTACATCTATGCCATTTTTTTCATAAAGTATATCTACATTCCCATGACTAATAAAATGGTCTTCATATCCAATATTGATAATTTTAATAGAAAGTCCTAAGTCATTCATTGTTCTAAGCACTTCACTTCCAAATCCACCAATTAAATTTCCATCTTCTAATGTAACTATTTTATAATTTTGTTTTGCTAATTCCTTTAACATTTTGATATCAAGTGGTTTAATAAAAGTTGCTTGGACTACCATTGGATAAATATGATTTTTTTCTAACTCTTCTTTTACTTGCATAGCAATAGAGCACATATTTCCAACTGCAATAAGTGCAATATCTTTTCCATCTGCTAATATATCCCAATGATTCATACGAATTTCTTTTAATGGTTCAAATTGATAATTAGTGCTTCCCCTAGGATAGCGTATTGCTACTGGCTTTGATAAAAAGAAAGCATAAGTTAAAAAAGCTTCTATTTCTTCTGGACATTTAGGCGCTAGAACAGTAATATTTGGAATCATAGATAAATAACTAATATCAAATACTCCTTGATGTGTCTCTCCATCATTACCAACTAAACCGGCTCTATCAATTGCAAAAACTACTGGAAGTTCTTGCATACAAACATCATGAACAATTTGATCAAATCCTCTTTGTAAAAATGTAGAATAAACTGCAAAAACAGGCTTTAAATGTGAAGTGCCTAAACCTGCTGCTAATGTGACTGCATGCCCTTCTGCTATTCCAACATCAAAAAATCTTTTAGGATATTTAGAAGCAAACTCTTCCAAACCTGTCCCATCCGCCATTGCTGCAGTAATAGCTACTATTTTACTATCTTTTTCTGCAAGCCTAACAAGTGCTTTTCCAAAAGCATCTGAATAAGTTAATTTATTACTCTTTTGGATTCCTGTTACCAAATTAAATTTACCTACTCCATGATATAAATTAGGATTATTCATAGCTGGTTTATAACCTCTTCCTTTTTCAGTTATTACATGAAGAACAACTGGTTCATCTAATTCTGCAACTTGCATCATCACTCTATTTAATTCTTTTATATTATGGCCATCTACTGGACCGATATAACGAAGCCCTAAATCATCAAAAAACATAGAATTGATAAATAATTCTCTAAAACTATCTTTTATTTTACGAATCGCTTTTGTAAATACATTACTTTCTTTTTTGTTTAATTTGTTTTTTATTTTTTTTCTTAAACGATTATAATTAGGACTGATTCTAACATGAGTTAAATAATTAGACATTCCACCTACATTTTTAGAAATCGCCATTCCATTATCATTTAAAATAACTAACATTTTTGTCTTATGAAAACCTAAATCATTTAATGCCTCAAATGCTTCTCCTCCAGTTAAAGCTCCATCTCCAATAATTGCAATAACATGATAATCTTCTTTTTTAATATCTCTAGCTCTAGCCATACCTAAAGCTGCTGAAATAGAGTTACTACTATGTCCTGTATCAAAATAATCATAAGGACTTTCGTTTCTTTTAGGAAATCCACTCATACCATTATATTGTCTTAAATTTTCAAATCCATCTTTTCTACCAGTCAATAGTTTATAAGGATAACATTGATGTCCTACATCAAATACAATTTTATCTTTTTTAAAATCGAATGTATGAAAAAGAGAAAGTGTTAGTTCAACAATACCTAAATTAGAGCCTAAATGTCCTCCTGTTTTAGATATATTTTCAAGCAAAAAAAGACGTATTTCATCTGACAAAATAGTTAATTCGTCTAATGATTTATTTTTAATATCCTCTGGATTTCTTATACTATCTAATATTTTATACATACATTCACTTCCTTATTCATTATATACTGGCTAACTTATATAAGTTCTAATTTTATTCTATTACATATTTATGATACCCTAATTCTACTAATTGCTCATAAGCATCCCATACTTTTTTTGGAATCTCTTGTTCTATTTGAAAACCAAGTTTTGCATATACCTTTATTCTTTGCAAATCTCCTACAAGTACATGAATATTCTCTTCTGCTAACGATTTATCACTAAAATATTCATCAAATGAAATATTAGGAGAAGTAACACAGCATTTCTTATTTGGTATATTAGCACAAAAAGCTGCATAAGCTCTTCTTTCCATATAAGGCTTATGAACTAAGAACAAAAGTCAAAATAAATTTTGACTCCCATACCTCAGGGTATGGATTTTCTACTTCAATGAGACTTTATCTCTCCATAGACCAATATTGGATGGTCGCCACCCTATTTTTTTCAAAATTTTAATTGACTGCTAGTTCGTCCATATATTTTATAACTCCTTCATACATGATATTTATTGCAGCATTTATATCTCTATCAACTATATGATTACATTTCTCACATTTCCATTCTCTAATACTTAAATCTTTTACCTTTCTATTTTTATTTCCGCAATGACTACATATCTGACTACTTGGATAATACGTCTCTACTTGGTAAAATTTTTTCCCTTTCCATTTACTTTTATATATCAATTGTCTTATTAGTTCATTCCAAGATACATCATATATTTGTTTAGAAATGTTCTTATTTTTTACCATATTACTTATCTTTAAATGCTCTGTTACTATAATATCATTTTCTTCTGTTATCTCTTTGCTTATTCTATGTAAATAAAACTTTCTTGCATTTTTTAATTTTTGATAAACACGTGCTAGTTTCTTTTTTATTTTATATCTATTCTTACTTCCTACTTTACTTCTTGATAACCATCTATTTAATCCTTTTATTTTCTTTTCATATTTTTCTATTTGTTTTGGATTTTTATAAATTGTTCCATCTGATAATATTGCTAGATTTTTTATTCCTACATCTACTCCTACTATACTAGTAGGTACAAATGTTGGTACTATTACTGCTTCTTCTACACATATACTTACATAATATTTATCTGCCTCTTTATAAATGGTTGCATTAATGATTCTTCCATTTATTTTATTTAGTTTTCTATATCCTCTAATTTTTACTTCTTTTAATTTTGGCAATGTTATAGTTTTATTATTCAAAGCTATTTTTATACTTTCATATTTTTTATCTTTATATGTACTTGTTACATTATTTGTTCTATAACTTTTTCTACTTTTATTTTTACTTTTAAATTTAGGTAATCCTTTTTCCTCTTTATCACGTTTCTGATATGCATTATCTAAGTCAAATATACTACTTCTTAGTAAACAACTATCTACTTCTTTTAACCATATATTTTCTTTTGTTAATTCTGGTATTTTTTTTATTAATTCATATGCATTCATTTTTCCTAACTTAATACTTTCTTCTAAAAAATGATTATAAATATATCTACTTGTTCCAAAGCTTTTTTCTATTAGTACTTGCTGTTCTTTTGTAGGATACATACGAAATATATATCCTCTTAATTGTTTTTCCATATGCATCACCCTCTCTATTACAGAGTATATCACTTTATACATACGTTCGTCAATCGTTTATTCAAAAAAGTACTTTTTCAAAAAAAAGTTTGTAAATAGCATATCTGCTTTTACACAGCAAAATCCTAGTAGATAAAAAAGAATTTATATTTAATTTATTTTCTTCAATCAATTTTTGAGTAAATCTAAAATTTTCTCCAGTATTTGTAGAACGGTTTTCTATATATTTTTTTTCTTTTGGAACTCCAAGAGAGTACGCTATTTCTACAAATTTTTCAGCTTCGCTAGTCTTCCATAAATCTTTTGTTACTTTTCCAAGTCCACCTGTAAAAATAACAATATCAGCATATCCAGTTTTATATAATTCAGCACATCTTTCAGATATATGTAAATCATGACACCCCATTCCTAATATGCAGTCACATTTTTTTGGCTGTTCTCCTAAATACAAATAATCCCATAATATTTTTACTAAAGTCATTTTATCCATTCTCTCTCTTCTCTCTATATATTATATTAAAATAAATTTCATTTATTTTAATATATTTTGTATTTTCAACTAGAATTTCATCATTTTTATATTATAATTTTCCTTTGAAAATTATAATGTCTTATTTACATCTATCAATAATAATCCATCATATTAATTACTATACCACTAAGTAAAAAAAAAGATAGATTTCTCTATCCTAGAATTGCACTTTTGGCACTTCTTTTTCTGCTTCAGTAGCTTCAAAAAAAGATTCTGGTTTAAAATTAAACATTCCAGCAATAAGATTTGATGGGAACATTTCTAACTTATTTTTATATTTTAAAACTGCATCATTATAAAATTGTCTTGCATAAGCAATTTTATCTTCTGTTTCTTTTAAATTGTTTTGCAAATCTAAAAAGTTAGTATTCGCTTTTAAATCAGGATAAGCTTCAGTAAGAGCAAATAAACGATTTAATGCTCCTGTTAATTCTCCATTTGCTTTCATCTCTTCTTCTGGAGTAGTTGCTGAAACCGCTTTATTGCGAGCAGTAATAACTGCATCTAATGTTTCTTTTTCATGACCAGCATATCCTTTTACAGTTTCTACTAAATTAGGAATTAAATCTGCGCGTCGTTTTAAAAGTACATCTATTTGTGCCCATTGATCTTTCACTAAATTTCGTAAATGAACTAATTTGTTATAAGTACTTGCTACATAAAGTAAAATTAAAACAATTAGTACCATAATAACAATTAAAATAATTGTGCCTATATTCATATATATTTATCTCCCTTCATCTTAACTCTATTATATACTAAATAATGAAAAAAAACTATGTTTTTTTGTATATAAATTAAAAATCTATCACAAAAAATAATAGAAAGGGTGAATTTATGAATATTGACATTAGAAAAAGTATACATGACAATTTTAAAGATGCTAATGAAAGTGAAATTAGAGCTTCTATCACTTCAGCTATAGAAGATAAAGATGAAATTACACTTCCTGGACTTGGAGTATTTTTAGAATTACTATGGGAAAATAGTGATGAATCATCTAGAGAATACATCATTTCTACAATCAAAAAAGGTATTTAAAAAACATCTTATGATGTTTTTTTACTTGTTAATAATCATTGTTTATCTTTGCATCAATTTTTTTTGTTTTGAATTTATACTACGATAAGAAGCTGGAATAAACAAAGTAATTTTATTTTTCTTATAATCTATAAAATTTAAAAGCATTAATTTCATATATTTCTTTTGATTCAAAAAATTAATTTTAGATTTTTTTTCTTCTTCTGTTTCTGCTATAATGTAATCTCTAGTTGTTTCCATACTCTCTTCTATCATTCTAATTTTTTCTTTTAATTCCCTTATACTATAATCCTTAAAATCAGAAAAATCTAAAATATATTTTGCATGTTCTATAAAACTAGCAATTTTTGTATCTTTTACTAAAATAAAATCAAACCGATTTTTATTTGTAATATTTTGAAGTGAATCCACTCCATACCAATATACAGTAGCTGGACTTCCATCTTCTATTAAAGCTGGAAGAATTGCTAAATCAAGTCTTTGTATATATACTCTTTTTATTCCATTTTCTTCTGTTATTATTTTCATATATTTCCCCCCTTAATTCAAATTTCTAATATTATACTAAAAATAAAAGAAAAGTCAAACTGACCATTTTCTATATCCAAACTCCAAAAGCAATTGCCATCATACTAAGGATTGCGCCAATTACCCAAAAACCTTTTACGATATCTTGTTCTTTATATCCTAATTTTTCAAAATGATGATGAAGTGGAGCCATTAAAAATATTTTTTTATGAAAATACATAACTGAAATCATTTGGATAATACACACTAATGTTTCAATTACAAATACACCTGCTACAATGATAAGTGTAAATTCATGACTTGTAATAATTGCAACACTAGCTAAAGTAGCCCCTAATGATAATGAACCAGTATCTCCCATAAATACTTTAGCGGGATGCGTATTATATACCAAAAATCCCATTAAAGATCCAACTAATACAAAACAAAATACTGCAATATCTTCACTTCCAGATATCCAAACAGAACTCCAACTAATCATACCAAATGCTAAGAAAGCAACGACCGAAAGCCCTCCTGCTAATCCATCTAATCCATCTGTTAAATTAACAGCATTGCTACTTGCTACTAATATAAACAATAAGAAAATTCCATAAAACCAGCCCATATCTATTCTAAAACCTAATGTATGAATATCTAAAACTGGTTCATTCCCACTTTTCATAAAAATATAAAAGAATACTAATGCTATAAAAAGTTGACCAAATAACTTTTGAATTTCTGTTAATCCTTCATTATTATGCCTTCGAATAATTAAGAAATCATCAATAAAACCTAGTATTGCATATCCTATAAATACAAACATAACTATAAATAAATTTTCCGAAAATTCTATTTTTCCCATTAAAAGTAAAATAATAATTGTTACAATTGTTGGAATGATAAATATTAACCCTCCCATAGTAGGTGTTCCTTCTTTATCTTTATGCGTTTTTGCTAAAAAAACACTAACTTGCTGTTTTACTTTTAATTTTCTTAAAAATGGAATCGCAACAAGTCCAAATATAACAGATATTATAAATCCTATCATAAGTGCTAGTACAGCTTTTGCTAAAATTAACATTCAATCATCTCCTAAATGATTTCTAAAACAGTTTGTTTGTCATCAAATTCTAATTTTTCTTTTCCTATAATTTGATATGTTTCATGCCCTTTTCCAAGCACTAATAGTATATCATTATTTTCTAGCTTTTGTATACCCTTAATAATTGCATTTTTACGATTTACAATTGTTTCATAATTTGTATTTTGTAAATTTTTTATCATATCATCTATAATATCATTAGGATCTTCTAATCTGGGATTATCACTTGTAAAAATTGCATAATCTGATAAATCAGTAGCAATTTTAGCCATTTCTGGTCTTTTTGTTTTATCTCTATTTCCACCACATCCTATAATTGTATAAATATGATTAGGGTTTAATTCTTTTACTGCATTTATAACATTTTTTACAGCATCTGGGGTATGAGCATAATCTATAATAATACGATTGGTATTATATATAATAGTATCCATTCTTCCAGTTGGAGCTTTTAATTCCAACATAAGACTTTTTACTTGTTCTATCATAAATCCTTCATTTAATAAAACAATTGTCATAACTAGTATATTATATACATTATGTTTTCCTAGTAAAGGACTTTCTAATTCTATTTCTTGCTTCACTTTTATTTTAAACTTGCTTCCACTTGTATGAATATTATAGTCTATTATTTGATAATCTGATTCTAAAAAACCATATGTAATATTATTATTTTCCTTTAATAAAAAATAATTTTTATAATCATCATCTACATTTACAATTGCTTTTCCATTTTCTTTTAACATAGAAAATAATTTTTGTTTTGCTAATGCATAACTTTTCATATCCAAGTGATAATCTAAATGATCTTTTGTTAAATTACTAAATATTGCATAATCAAATTCTAATCCTTCCACTCTTCTCATAGAAAGGGCATGACTACTTACTTCCATCACAACATATTCTATATTATTTTCTGTGCAATATAATAGCATTTCATACATTTCATTAATTTCTGGTGTTGTATTATTTAATTCTTTTATTTTATCTCCATTTGCATAAAAACCTATTGTTCCTATATAAGCTACTTTTTTATTTAATTTACATAATGCCTCATAAATTAAATAACAAGTTGTAGTTTTTCCATTTGTTCCTGTCATTCCTATTAGTTTCAAATGTTTAATTTGATCATAATATCGTTCTTTTAATATATGTATTAAATAAGTCTTTGTATCATTTACAACTAACGTATTAACACTATATAATCCATGCTCCACAACTACTGTTTCAGCTCCGTTTAAAATTGCTTCTTCTACATATTCATGCCCGTCATTATTAAGTGTTTTTAAAGCTACAAAAGTATCTCCTTTTTTCACTTTTCTTGAATCTGTTTTTATATTCATAAAAAACACACCTCACTATAAAGTATGCACTTTTAGTTAAAATGTGTTTTTAACAAAATTGTATATTTTAAATTTGATAAATTTGAATTTATAGTTTCAACTTTTGTTTATGCTTTTCCAAATTAAAAAAATCATTTTCTCTCCAAGAAAACTTAGCCCTAGTTAAATACTGATCCAAGCTTTTTGAATTTATATTAGGCAATGAAATTAAATCATAAAGTTGTTTTTCATAATCTCCATTATATCTATAAAATAATTCTAAGGATCCTAAATAAGAATAGATTTCTTTTAAAGTCTCTTCAATACTTTCAATAGAAAAAATACTTTGCAAATTACCTAATAATCCAGTTCTTTTCACATAATATTCTAAATCATAATAATCTCTAGTTGCACATATAATTCCATCTTTTGTATATATATTCCTTTCTAACAAAAATTGAAGGGCTAATAATTCAAAATATCTACCTTCTACTTCAGTAAAATATTCTCCATTTTTATTTCTTCCTACATCTAAACTTAATAATAAAAATAGAACATGTCCCATTTCATGTACAAGTGTCATAAAAGTTTCTATAAAACTCCATTTTCCTATAACAATAAAAGGATAATATAAATGTATTTTATAAGTTATACCTTTTGACGATAATATTTCATTTTTTTCACAACAATAAAAATGAGTTGAAAACATTTCATGATAATATGTTCTTAATACCTCTCCTATTTCTTTTGATGGTAACCAATTTATAAATTGTCCTAACAATTCTATTACATTTTCTATTTCAAAATCAAAACGAGATATCTCTACTTTTTCTAGTTTTTTTCCTTCTATATGACTTTCTAATTTTTTTAGATTTTCTCTTTGCTTTTGACTCATACTTTTCGACAAATAAATATAATTCGCTAACATCATAGTAGCTCGATCTTTTAAACAATATTTTTCTCTTATACTTTCTTCATTATCAAGTAAATACATTTCAGTAAGTAATTCAAGTGCTTCCGTTCTTTTTTCTTCTGATATTTGTTCATAATATAATAAATATTCTCTCATTTGATTTAATATTCTAATATCCCATTTATATTCTTTCATTGCCAAATCACCTAAGAAGATATTCTATCGTGTTTATCAATAAAAAGCAATAAAAATAATTATTTAATTTTATTCATTTAGACATTCTTGATATTCATGATTTTTTATATATTCTTCTACTACTGTTCTATCATGAAATGGAATCTTTTTATCCTTTATAATCATTACTTCCTCATGACCTTTTCCAAGTATTAACAATATATCCTTTTCTTTTAATAATTCTATTCCTTTATATATTGCTTTCTCTCTATCCATACATACTTCATAATTCGTATTTTCTAGTCCTTCTTTCATATCTTTTATAATATCTGCAAACTCTTCATCATGCAAATCATCACTTGTAAAAATAGCATATTTACACATACTCGTAGCAATATTTGCCATAATTGGTCTTTTACTTCTATCTCTTGAACCAGTACAACCAAATATAACATAAATATTTCCTTTGGTAGCTTCTTTCATAGTACTAATAATCTTAGTCATAGCATCTGGAGTATGAGCATAATCAATAACTATTAAACTTTCCCTATAAGGAATCATTTCCATTCTCCCACTTGGACTTTCTAAATGTAATACTTCTTTTTTAATCTCTTCACTTTTGTAACCAATTTGTTCTAATATAATAATACTCGTAAGTAAATTAGAAATATTATATTTTCCAGTTAAATTTGTTTTAATTGCTACCTCTTCATCATTATGTACATAAGTAAAAATCATTCCTAAATGAGTCATCTCATAATCAATAACTCTATAATCTCCACTAAAAAAACCGTATGTAATATTCTTATTTCCATCTAATAAATAATAATCTTTATAAGAATCATCAGAATTGATTAAAGCAAAACCATTTTCTTTTATATTATAAAATAATTTTTGTTTGGCTAAAGCATAATTTTCCATCGTTTTATGATAATCCAAATGATCTTGTGTTAAATTAGTAAATACACCTACATCAAAAGAAATTCCATCTAGTCTTCCATAAGAAAGACCTTGACTACTAACTTCAAGTACAATACACTCACAATTCTCTTCACAAGCTTCTATAAAAAGTTCATATAAATCACAAATATCTGGAGTCGTATTATTCAAATTTCTTCTTTTCTCATTTCCAATATAAAAACCAATTGTTCCTATATATGCTGATTTCTTGCCTAATCTATTACATAATTCAGATAATAAAAAACTACTAGTTGTTTTTCCATTTGTTCCAGTTATACCAACAAACATCATTTTATTCATAATACTTTGATAATGTTCTTTCAAATAATTTAATAAATAATTTCTCGGATTATCTGTATGAATTGTTTCCACCTTATATTCTCCAGTTTCACAAACAATAGTACTTGCTCCATTTTCTATTGCTTTATCTATATATTCATTTCCATTACTATTGATACCTGGAAGTGCTACAAAGATATCTCCTTTTTTTACTTTTCTTGAATCTGTTTTTATATTTATCATATCTTTCACCTTCTTCATTTTACTATATTTCTTCTTATGTAGCAACTTTTTGTATAAAAAATACCTTTTCTAGCAAAATAAAATTAGAAAGGAGTTTTTATGAATATTCCTTTATACAGTATGATATTTATATCAAAAGTATTAGAAAATACATTTGCTACATTACGTCTAATTGTTGTTGCTAATGGTAAAAAGTTATTAGGTGCGATTCTTCAACTTATTGTAGCACTTATTTGGGTATTTGTAACTGGCATTGTCGTAAATAATATTAGTAAAGATCCACTCAAAATTGTTTTTTTTGCTTTTGGTTCTTTTGTTGGATCTTATATAGGATGTATAATTGAAGAGAAACTTGCACTTGGAAATAATATGATTACTGCTGTTGTGAATCCAGAAAATGTACATCATATTACTCATTCTTTAAGAAGAGAACATTATGGGGTTACTATTTTAGAAGGAAATGGAATAGAAAAAGAGAAAATGATACTAATGAGTTTAGTACCTAGAAAAAAAAGAAAAGAAGTAACAGAAATTATTACAAAATTTGAGCCTAATGCTTTTATAAGTGCTGAAAAAGTTGCTACAATACAAGATTCGAAAACAAAAGAGATGAATCAGTAATTAAATAAACATCATCTTTTTTTTGTTTTATTTTTTCTGCTTCTTGCTTATTATTAATTCCAAAAAACATTATTTTTTTATTCATATAGATTTTTTCTAAATAATGATTACTAAATAAATTATAATCAAAATGATTATATATATGATTTCCATTTAAAAAATATCCAATCAATAATCCTACTTCTATTTGTTTATTTATTTCTTGAAATTTTCTTAATAACGGATACCAAAAACTAATAATTACAATATGTAAATGTGAATACTTTTTTATAATATTATTTACTGTTTCTACTAACTCATAATCATTTGCTTCTCCTTTTAATTCGATTAAAATCATTTTTTCGCTATGAATATTCTGTAATAATTCTTCTAATTCTAAAATGGGTTCACCATTAAATTCATATTTTTTTAATTCTTCTAAAGTCATATATTTTACGATTCCACTTCCATCACTTACAAAGTCAATCACTGGATCATGCATAATAACTACATGAAGATCTTTTGTTAATCTTACATCACATTCAATTCCTGATATATAAGGTTTAGAAAGTGCTTTTTGAAATGCTTGTCTGGTATTTCCAATATCGTTTTTTTCTATTTTTCCTCTATGAGCAATTAGTTTCATAAATATCTCCATAGTATTATATAAAAAAATAAACAAAAAGTGACTCATATTTTTAGATAACTTTTATATTATTATTTTTATAATCCAAAATTTGTATTTCGTTTAATCCTGTTGTTTCTATTACTAATGACATACCACATAAATAATCGAAATACCTTTTATAGAAAAAAAGTTAAAAATTATTTCATTTTAACTTTTATCTATATTATTTTACTAAAAATTCTTGTACTATGTTATATACTTCTTCATGTATTTCAGGAATACTTTTAATATCATTTTCTTTATCACAATGAATTGTTTTAAAATCATACATCTCAGCTATTTCTAAATAAGCCTTTTCAGCATGTTTTAAATGTTCATTATTTGACTCAAGTTGATCTAATTTTTCTTTTTCTACTCTATGATGTCTTAATATCGTAGCTTGCTTGAAAGGCATGTGTAAAAAAATTCTAATATCTGGTTTTGGAAGTTCTAATAATCTAAATTCTAAATCTTCTATCCAATGGTACATATTTATTCTTTCTTCTTTATCTATTATCTTTCCACCTTGATGTGCCATATTAGAATATGTATATCGATCTAAAATAACATGTATCCCATTTTCTAATAAAAACAATATTTTATGAAGATTATATTTTCTATCTGCTGCATAATAAAGAGATGACACTTTTGGATCTACAGCAGGTGCACCTTCTGGAAAATAGCCTTCTCCTATTTGTGGTTTTCCCAAATAACACCCACCAACAATTCTACCAGTTGGAGAAGTATAATGTGGAAAATCAAAATTTTCTATTTTTAAGCCATCTTTTTTCATTCGTTCTAATAATAATTTTGTTTGAGTCTCTTTTCCAGAGCAATCAGTTCCTTCTATAACAATTAGTTTTCCTTTCATATTTTTCTCCTTTTTTTATATATTCTATATGCTTGTAAGAAAGTGGTTCGTGATATTCAGATAATACATTTTTTTCCCACTCTTCTTCTTTAAATTTAGGAAAATAAGCATCTGCAGTCATTTCAGATGCATTAATTTCTGTTAAATACATTCTTGTAGCATAATCTAAAAATAATTTATAAATTTGCTCTCCTCCTATAACAACAAAATCTTCCTTTTCATTTTCTAATAATTCCTCTAAAGAATGATACAAAATCACTTCTTCAGGAAAAATAGTATTACTTCGACTTAAAACAATATGTTTTCTACCAGGTAACATTTTTGGTAAAGATTCAAAAGTCTTTCTTCCCATAACAATTTTTTTTCCCATAGTTATTTTCTTAAAAAAATCTAAATCTTCTGATATGCGCCAAATTAAATGATTATCCTTACCTAATTCATAATTTTTTCCAATAGCTGCTATTAAAATAATTTCCATTTATACTGATACTTTCATTTTTATTTTTCCATGATGTTGGTAATCTTTTAACTTAATATCTTTTAACTCTTTTGAATTATCAAATTGAAAAAAATCTTTTACTTCTGGGTTAATCCATAAGGTAGGGGCCTCAAAATCCCCTAATTCTTCATATTTTTTTATTTGTTCTTTAATTGCATCAATTTGATTCACATATAAATGTACATCTTTTGCACTCCAATATAGCATTCCTGGTTTTAATCCTGTTACATGCGCTAATAAATGAACTAATACAGCATATTGTGTTACATTAAAAGGTAGTCCAAGACCAACATCAGTAGAACGTTGTGTTACAATACAATTCAACTTTCCTTCTGTTACATCCCACATACTATTCCATACACAAGATGGAAGTACTGCAGTATCCAAATATTCATCTTGCCATAAATTCATAATCATTCTTCGATCTTCTGGATTATTTTTTAATTTATCAATTAATTTTTGTGTTAATTGATATTTTTTGACAATATAGCCATAAGCTGTTCCAATTGTATAGGCCCATTCTTTTCCAAAATTTTTTAAAGATTTTATAGAACCATCTTCATTATAAACCCTATACACGCCATCTTCATCTATTTTCCATTCATTCCAAACCTTAACACCTCTTGCTTCTAAATCTCTTACATCATTACTTTGCATTTGATAAAACCAAAGCATTTCAATAACTGCAGATTTAAAAGCAACAAATTTTGTGGTTAAAATAGGAAATTCTTCTTCTAAATTAAATTCTAGTGAATAATAAGGAAGTTTTATTGTATCAACCCCTGTCCTATTATGTACTTGTTTTCCTTCTTCTAAAATTTTTTTGCATAATTTCAAGTATTCTCTATCCCATTTAGCCATTCTCTTAAAACCACCCTTCTAAAATAATTATATACCGAACAAAAATTCTAGTCAACAAAAAAATCCATATTAAATGAATTTTCATTCTACAATATTATCATTTTCAAACTTTACATCTAAATATTTTCTACTAGATAAATAATCACACATATGAACAAATTTCTGATATTTGTTACTTGGTTTTGGAAGTACTATTTTACTATAACGATTCGTATTCCAAGGTCCCATATGACTTTCTATCATATTAGTAATTAAAGCTACTTCATTATCGGTTAAAGTTGTTTTCTCTTTATTATCTCTAATTAAATTAGCTACTACAATTGGATGATCAAAAATTACATATTTTTCTTGTGCAATTCCTTCTTTCGTTCCATCATGCATCATAATAGCAAGTATAATCATATCTTTTTCATCATCTGTAAATACATTTCCAATAGATTCATCTTCTAATAAATCATGCGCTATTTTAATTGCTACTTTGGTATGCCTAACAAGTCCTCCTTCTCCAAGTGAAAAAGAGGGATGATATTTACCAGTCGAACTTGCTGGTATACTAAAAAAATATTCTGGAAGTAAATCCAATAATTTCTCTGCATTTTCTTTAAAATGTGGATTCTTTATATATTCTATTTCAGACTTAAAAATTTCTTTTCTTAAAACTACACTACTCATACTTCTCACCTAGTAATTGATATAAAATTTGATTAGAAATATAAATATATTCATCTTTTATTTTTATATTTCCATCAATAATTATCAATTTTTCCTCCTTTAATAATTTTTTTATAATGGAATAATTTGTGATATTTTGATGATATTTTTGATAAAATCTATTTAAATTTATTCCATCTAATTTACGAAATCCTAAAATAAATTCATTTTCTATAATTTCATTTTGGGATAATTTATGAGATTCTATTATATAATCTCCTTTTATATAATTGATTATATTTCTTGTATTATCATAACGAACTTTATCAATATAACCAGAAGCACCTACTCCAAAACCGTAGTACTCTTCATTGTTCCAGTATACCAAATTATGTTCTGAAAAAAAACCTTTTTTACCAAAATTACTAATTTCATAATGAATATAACCATTCTTCGTTAAAATTTGTTCAATGTTTTCGTACATTCTTGCATCTAAATCTTCTTCTATCTCTTCTACCTTTTGAATACTTAATATAGTATTATCTTCAATCATTAATGAATATACTGAAATATGAGGAATCTCTAATTTTAGAAAATAAGCTACATCTTCTCTCACTTCTTCTATTGTTTGATTTGGAAGTGCATAAATTAAATCAATATTGATATTGCGAAACCCTATTTTTTTTAAATAATTTATTTTTTCTTCTACTTCTTTTATTTTATGATGTCTATTTAAAAACGTTAAATATTTTTCATGAAATGTCTCTACTCCAATACTAAGACGGTTCACTCCATGTTCTATTAAAAAATTTGTTTTTTCTTCTGTAAGATTTTCAATATTACATTCAAAAGTAAATTCTATGCATTTACTTTTATCAAATATTTCTATTATTGAAAATAGTTTTTCTAATTCTTCTATACTTAAAGAACTAGGTGTTCCTCCACCTATATAAAGTGTCTTAATCATTTCTCCTTTATAATTTGCTTTTATTTCTTTTTCTAAAGAATTTAAATAATCTGATACCCATTTTTTATTATAGTAAAACTTACAAAAATCACAATATGTACAAATAGTATTACAAAAAGGAATATGAATATAAACAGATTTCATCTACCTAATGTGCTATTTCTAATAATTTTTATTTTTTCTTCTCTATCTATTCCTTTTTGATTATAAAATATTTTTAATGCTTCTACCATTCCGTGGATTGTCTCTTCTTTTAGAAAAGAAGTATCATCATATCCATGTTTTACTGCATACATATAAAGAGGACAAATCACAAAATTGATTGTTCTTTTTATTTTTCTTCGATATAAAGATTGTATTTTTATATCCAATAAATTTATTTCATCATCTGTTAAATACTGCCATTCTTTATCAATATCTTGATTCATAATTATTTCCTTTTTCCTGAAGCAAAAGTTCCATCTACATTTCTTGGCTGATTTCTAGCAGATAGATTAGGTCCATTAATTCCTTGATTATTAAGTGCATCAATACGATTTTCAGACAATCTTCTTTTTACATCTTCAATAATTTGATTATCTTTTTCAATTGCTTTTAATCTTCTTGTTAAATCATTATAAACAATATCAAAAGTAACTTTTTCTGATATTTCGTTCATAGCATTTAATTCTTCTACGATTTGTGGAATAGTAAGTCCTCTCAGTAAAAGTGCCACCGTAGTATAAACACGTTTTCTAACTTCTACACTTTCTATTGTTTTTGGAGTATTTCTATCAATAATGGGTTTTACTAATACATACCTTTCTGGATCCATTTTCGGTAATCTTTGACTTAAATAAGTACAAACTGTAGCATTACTAATTTTAAAACGATTTTCAGTAAAATACTTTGAAATTTGTCTTGTAGAAGCCCCTGTTTCAATTGCATAATCTGCTACTTCTTTCACTCTTCTTACCATTTCATCATATTTTTGATCTCCTGTTAAACCTTCCATATTCTCCCTCTTTTCTATTATTGTTATGTCTCCTACTATTATTATACTTTAAAAGTATTAAAAAACCTATGTTTTTTTCTACTATCTTATAATTTTTATACTACTTCAATATGTTTTATAAATATTCACTTAATTCATAAAATTATGTTTTTTCCTCGTTATTTTAACACAAAAAGAAGAATAATACAAATTTCTATTCTTCTTCCCAGTAACTCCGAATAAAAATTCTACGGGATGAAAGGAAAATAAGAGCTTGAATT
>CANSDD010000003.1 GCA_947645535.1 uncultured Mycoplasmatota bacterium | reverse complement strand
TATGCTGTTGCATAATAACTACGAAATAATAAATTATTTCCATCTACTAATATTATCTTATTCATGTTATCACCTAAGTTTTATTATACAGGAAAAAAAGAAAAAAAGATATTAAAATACCTTTTATAGACTAGAAAATCGCTCTGTATTATATTGTTGTGGATGAGATTGAAATTTCAAGATAAATTTACAATTAAAAATATAGTGATCATATATGTATCCACAAATAATCTAGTACATAGCTGTTTTTATAGAAATTTTTAGTGATTTTATTCTTGATAACATGTTTGTTATATAAAATATCTACTATTTAAGATTTCTTTATAAAAGTTTTTCGTATTTTAGATATCCCTTCTATATCATCAATAAATTTTATTATTTTATTTATATCAATATTTGGAAATATTCTAAGTAAAGCATTATTACATTCTTTATTTTTTAAACTTTTAATATAGTTTATAAAAATTAATTCTTTTTCCATTTTCTTTTAAGCAAGAATAATTATTTAATACAATATTCTTTTTTTCACTATCATTCATTTTATTTATTTCTTCATCTTCTAAAAGAGGAGTAATAAAAGAACCACAATCGTAAATTGGAGAAAAAATTGCTTTTTCTGAATTTTAATTTAATAAAAATCCCCAATTACCATTATGTCTATTTGGATTTCCAATAAAAACATCTATAATAAACATATCCCAAAATTTTTCTTTTACTTCTTTATTATCAATAAAATGTAAATTTTTATCTAATACTTTCATAATATCTGCTATTTCTGTACTTATTTTTTTATCTTGTGTAGCTGAAAGATCCTAATTTTCAAATTCATATGATATATTTTCAGGGTCTGTAAAATCTTCACAGGCACATACAATTTTTTCTTTTCCATTATATTGATATCTTCCCTTATTTTTCTATAAACTCTTCTAATTGCTCTACTGTCATTTTTTTCTAATCAATACTGTAATAATCTAAATACAAATTTATCATTTATGTTTCCTTCTTCAATATATCACTCTAAATTCAGAATTTTACTTTTTATTTCCAATAATCTTCCATCCATAAAATTTCTTTGATTTACTATTGTTTTATATAATTCATCAATTATATCTTTTTTCTTTCATTTCTTATTTGTTCTTCTTTATCTATCAATAATGTTATTATTTTCTTTTCTATTCCATTTGAATGAACTGCCAATTTTAATAGCTGTCAATTATATTACCTACTTTTTTGTATTATAGAAAAAACTCCTATTTATATAGAAGTTTTATAAATTATTTTTTATGTAATAATATACAGCATTTGCATAATTTTGTCTTTGAGGCATTTCACCAGTATATCCTTCAAACCATTTAGCAAATGATTCTGTAGCCTCATTTACAGTTGTAGTGGCAGATAAATTAGAAAGTACCTTTCCATTTGATCTAGTAGACTCAATTTCTGTCCAAGCATGTTCTAACTGAGAATTTAAATCCCATTCAGATGGTTGTCTATCCTTTCCCCATTGAAAAAGTCCTTCATACTGCCCAGTTGGACAATGTAAATCAAGAGCTGATTCTTGTGTCATATTTCCTATAATTCCAGCTATTTGCTCATCAGATAATCCTTTATCTTTAAAGAAATAATAAGTTTCATCAACAATTTGCCACTTTTCTTCACTATTGCCAATCTTTCCTGAAAATGTTGATTGTAAATTTTCTCCCAATGCATATCCTGTATCATCTGCAATAGTTGAATCGGCTCTTCTAGTTGAATTTGCCATTGGTACATCAGAATCTAAAATTTCAACAGTACTATTAGGATTCGCAGACTCATTAGTAATTGTTGCTGATGCTGTTATAATAACAGAACCAGTTGCATCAAACTTTTCTGAAATTAAATTAACCAATCCTTCTAATGTTGCTTTTGCCTCTTCATTTGTTACAGTATAACTATCCATTTGCTTTTTTATAAAATCAGCTAAATTAGTCATATCTTTAGTTAAATTTTCAGATAAACCTGTAATCTTTTCTTTTAAATTACTATTAGATTCCAATAAAACAATAGTTCTAATATTATTACTAATTCTTAATAATTCTCCCTTTATCCCAAGTAAAATATTATTCATATCTGTATTAATATCACAAAGTCTTCCATGCAATCTCATAACTTCTGATATGTCAATATTCATAAATTCACTCTCCTATCTTGATTTTTCTTTTACTTACTTAAATTATAACATAGATTTATCTACTCTGATATATTTAGTATACAAAATTTTACACTTAAATTAAAAATAAATATATCTTATTCTGTTAATGATGTTATAACATCTAAAAACTCCTTTTGTAATTCATTTAAGCGTTCTTCAGAGTTAGCTTCAAAACGAACTGTTAAATTAGGACCTGTATTCGATGCTCTAACAAGAGCCCATCCATCATCAAATGTTACTCTAACTCCATCTAATGTGATAATAGAATAATCTTTAGATACTGCATATTCTTTTACTTTCTCTACAATATCAAATTTATTTTCTTCAGTAACAGCTATTTTAATTTCTTCTGTTGAATAATAATGATTGATTCCTTCTAATAACTCGCTTACTTTTTTATCAGTATGAGAAAGTATTTCTATCATACGAAGTCCACCATATATTCCATCATCAAATCCTGGAAATTTATCTCTAAAGAATACATGTCCAGAGTATTCTCCACCAAAATCAAAATCTCCTTCTTGCATTTTCATATTGGTATAAGAATTTCCTGTTCGATACATTACTGGCTCAATTCCTAGTTTTTCTAAATCGTCAATTAAAGCTTTTGAACATTTCACATCAAATAATGCTTTTTTATTTTTCATAGTAGAGTATAAAGAACGATATACAATAGCCATAAACAAATCAGTTGGAATTACTTGTCCACTTTCATCAACAATACCAATACGATCTGCATCTCCATCAATTCCAATTCCCAAATCATATCCTAATTCTACTACCTTTTTTCCCAAATCAATCATATTTTCTGCTACACTTGGATCAGGGTGATGATTTGGAAAATTACCATCACTTTCGCAGAAAATAAGTTCATATTCTACTGGTAGCATATCTAATACTTCTTTAATAATAATTGAACCTGTACCATTCCCACAGTCTGCAACTACTTTTATTTTTCTATCACCAAATTGAACTGAATTTTTAAGTAATTTTAAATAACTACTCTTAATATCAAGTTTAATTTCAGTACCATTTCCATTATCAAAATTAAGAGCATGTGTAAAATCACGAAAAGCGATAATTTGCTCTCCATAAGCATTTCCAACTTTTGAAAAAGCCATTTTAAATCCATTGTATTCTTTGGGATTATGACTAGCTGTAATCATAATTCCAGAATAAATTTCTAAATGGTATTTTGCAAAATAATACATTGGCGTAGTAACTAGCCCTAAATTGATTACATCAATTCCTGTTTCCAATATTCCTTTTACTAAAGCATTTGATAGTAAAGGAGAAGACAAACGATTATCATGCCCTACAACTGTTTTTGTAAAACCAAATTGTTTAATAAAGGTACCAAAACTTTTTCCTAATGTATAAGCTACATCTTCTGTGATATCTTCTCCATAAATTCCCCTTAAATCATATTCCCTAAACATATTAGGATTTATATTTTCTATTAGTTTCATCTTATCACCTCTACTTTTATTATACTATAACTATATACTAATATGGTCTTTTAACAATTTAAATATTCTTCTCTTAACACTTTCTATACAAAAACTAGAGATTCCTCTCTAGTCTTCATAAATACCCAAATAATATTTTTTCTTTCCTTTACGAATAATAACAACTTTACTATCTACACAATTCTCTTTCTCTAATTTTACCTCTACATCAGTCATTTTTATATTATTAACTGATATTGCACCACTTGTTATCATTTCCCTTGCTTCTCTCTTACTAGAACAAATGTGACTTTCTACTAAAATATCAACAAATAAATTTTCTTTAAAAGTAAATGTAGGAACATCTTTAAAATTATCTATAATATCATCTGCTTTTAATGTAAATATTTTATCACTAAATAAAGCTTCACTCATATTTACTGCCTTTTCATATTCTTCTTCTCCGTGCAAAAACGTAATTACTGATTCAGCTAAAGCTTTATGTGCTTCTCTATACTCAGGATGTTCGAAATGTTTTTTCTCTAATTCTTTTATTTCATCTACTGATAGAAATGTCAACATTTTTAAATATTCAATCACTTTACTATCTTCACTATTTAAGAAAAATTGATACATCTCATAACTTGTTGTTTTCGTCTTATCTAGCCAAATAGCTTTACCTTCACTTTTCCCAAATTTGGTACCATCTGCTTTGGTAATAAGTGGCATCGTAAGTCCATATACAACATCTCCTGTTTTCTTACGAATGAGTTCTACTCCTGAAGTAATATTTCCCCATTGATCTGAGCCACCAATTTGTAAAGTACACTTTTTTGTTTCATGTAAATGTAAAAAGTCAAGAGACTGTAAAATCATATAAGAAAATTCTGTATAAGTAATACCAATATCTAATCTACTTTTTACAGTTTCTTTATTTAACATATAATTCAAATTAAAATATTTTCCATAATCTCTCAAATAATCAATAAAGTTAATATTTTTCATCCAATCATAGTTATTGACTACCTCAAAGTCAAAAATATCTTCTACTTGTTTTCTTAATTTTTTATAATTACTATCTAATTCTTCTCTTGTTATCATTGGTCTTTCTGCACTTGGTTTAGGATCACCAATAAGTCCTGTTCCTCCACCTACTAATAAAATTGGATTATGTCCTGCTTTCTTTAATCTAAAAGCCATTGAAAATGTTGAGTAATGTCCAATGTGCAAACTATCTCCTGTTGGATCTGTTCCAATATAAAAAGTAAGTCCTCCTTTATTGATTTTTTCTTCTAATTCAGGATCAGTAATATTATCAATTAGTCCTCTCCACTTTAATTCTTCAAATATTGTCATTGTAACTCTCCTTCCATAATTTCTACTCCATGACTTGTACCAATTCTAGTCACACCTTTTTCAATGTACTTTCTTGCTTTTTCATAAGTTTCAATTCCACCACTTGCTTTTACTTCTAAAACTTCATTTTTATACCTGTTAATAATATCAATGTCTTCAAGACTAGCTCCTCGACTGCCAAAACCAGTTGATGTTTTGATAAAATGAACAAAAGTTTCATTACAAATCTCTGTCATTTTTATAATTTCTTCTTCTGTTAAATAACAAGTCTCAATAATGACTTTTAAAATATGTCCATCTATACTATCCCTAATCTCTTCTATTTCATTTTTAACATATTCATAATCTTTATCTTTTAATGCACCAATATTGATTACCATATCTATTTCATCAGCACCTGCTTCTATCGCAGCAATTGCTTCATATGCTTTTACCATAGTTGTGGATACTCCAAGTGGAAAACCTATTACTGTGCAAACAGATACTGTACTATTTTTTAAAAGATTACTTGCCAGTTCTACATAACAAGGATTTACACATACACTTGCAAAATGATATTTTTTAGCTTCATCACATAACTTTTTTATATCTTCTTTTGTCGCATAAGCTTTTACATTTGTATAATCGATATATATATTCATTTTTCTTCCTCCTAATAAAAAAGTATTATGATATAAGGACGAGTTTAACCCGTGGTACCACCTTATTTCATAATACTATATTATGCACTTTAACTCGTTAACGCCGATATACGTTTTCACTCCCATTGTGTAATTTCAAATGCTTTATCAGGTTTATTTTCATCTACCATAAACTTTCTTTTTTCCTAAAGCATTTTACTATCCAAAGTTCTTCATGAATTACTAATAATCTAACATAAAAGAATTTACTTGTCAATATTCTCTTTATGTATCTTTTCTATTATATTCTCAATATTAGATGCATATGCAATTGATTCATCATAAATAAATTCTAACTCTGGAATATGTCTTATTTCCATACGATCTGCTAACATTTTACGAATAAATCCTGTTGCATTTTTCAGAGCATCTAATGTTTCTTTTTTCTTTTCTTCTTGTAGTACTGTAAAATATACTTTGGCAAAACTAAGGTCATTTGTTACTTTTACATCGGTAATAGTTACGAATTCAATATCTTTATCTTTCACTTCAGTAGCTAAAATAAAACTAATATCTTTTACCATTTGACTACCAATACGATCTATTTTAACACTCATTATTATCACCTCTATAAACATTATAGCATTAAAAAAATGAGAAGTAAATTCTCATTTCTAAAATATACTAGCACTTTGATGAGATTTTGTTTCATTTGCAATATTATATAAAGTTTCAACATAATTCTTTAAAAGTGGTTGAATTTCATTTTCTAGTACTGCAATAGCATCATTCAAATTTTGAATTGTGGATTGAAGATCTTGTCCATTTTCATTTTCCCAATTTGCTTGAACTGCTTTCATTACATATTCTAAACTAGAAACATTATTCGTAATTGCTTGATTATAAGATGCTAAAGCACCAGCACTATTTTCTAAATCTGTTACACTATTGATATTATAATTATTACTACCATTATTTTGATACATACTAAACATATAAAATTCCTCCTATTTAAACCTATTTCCACCATCAACGACTTGAATGTCACTATATCCTGTATTTGAATTTGCATTAAAACTAAAATATCCACAGTTCCTAACACCATTTAACGCGTCATCTACTGCACGCTTTACTGCCTCTGGTATTTCCTTACTACCATTTTGATATTTCAAATAAGGTCCAGAACCTCCACCATAAGCTTCAAACTGATTTTTTCTTGTCATTATGGCTTCTGGTGTCATATTATTTGCATCTGCTCTATTTAATATGACTGATGATACAGCTAAAGCATCATCATAATCATTAATAGCTTCAGCAGCTACAAGCGAATACATAAAATGTCTCTCTGAATCTGTAAGTTCATAGACAGGATGTCCTGTAGAAACAACAAATCCCATTTCTGGATTATCTTTATAAACGCTAATATCAATAGAATCTGCTAATGAAGGTGCTGCTTCTGATACAGTTGTTGTTCCACTCATAATGGTTTCCGTTTTAGTACTCATAATTACAGTACCACTACTATCAAATACATTTGTAATTTGCTCAATCAAATGTTCTAACGATGCAGTTGCTTCCTCATTTGTTACTGTATAACTATTTAATTGTGTAGTTAAAAATTCAATTAATTTATCCAAATTATGATTAATTGTAAAAGATAAATTCTCCATTTTTTCTATTACATTTCTATTTGATTCAATTAAAATACTTGTCTTTATATTATTGCTAATTGCTGTTAATTCATTTGAAATTTTAACAAAAACTGAAGCAAGTTCTGTTTCTATATTTGATAAACGGCCATTTAAACGCATTATTTCACTTACATTAATTTTCATTTTACACCTCCATTTCGCTTAACAATAACTTATTTTGCTTGAAATGTTGAGTTAATTGATGAAACTAAACTATCAATTTGAGATTTTGCACTTTCATTTGTAGCATTATATGCCGAAATTTGACTATTTAAAAATTGATTTATGATTGGCATATTTTTATTGATTGAATTGATTGCATTATTTACAGCTTGTTTTAAATTCTGATTTGCTGAAGTTAATTCACTTGATTGAACATTACTGCAAATATCTTCCAAAGTTGAAGAAATTGTTGTAAGTTCTGTATTTAATGTACTCGCTATTTGTTCACTTCTAGATGTAAGTCTTTGTAATTGTGTTAATTCTATTTGTATTGCCATATTATATTATCTCCTTTTCTATTATTGTATTGACTTTCCTTGTGTTGTTCTTGTTTCAGCTACTAATGTATTCATAGTCTGAACATATTTTGTTAATGTTGGATTAATTGCATTCTTTAAATTACTGATGCAAGTTGATAATTCAGATATTACTGAAGCTAAGTCTTGTGCTGCCTCATTTTGCCAATTTGTTTTTATTTGATCTAAAACATATTGTAAACTATCTGCATCATTACTTACTTTACTATTAGAAGTAGCTAAATTTTGAGCACTACTTTCTAATGAATCTACATTTTGAATATTATAAGTCATTTTATCATCTCTCTCTTTCTTTTATAGACTTTTTATTCTAATTTTTGATAATAAAAATTTCTACTTTCACCTCCTATTTTTTTATCTATCTATAAACAAATTATAGCATTTTCCTTACCATTACGCAAATATTTAAATATTATTTGACACATTTATACAATTATTATCTACATATTTTTTTAAAATATAATAAAAAGAAGAAATTTCTTCTTCTCACAATTTAAAAGAAACGACTAAAATCAATCAGCATTTTTACAATAATCGATACTATAATGATAATGATTGCTAATAAAATAATAATTGTTTTTCTCTCTTTTGCCTTTTCATCTACTAATTGCAAATAATATTCTTCTGTTGCTTTTGCTAATATTTCCTTGTTATGGATATTAATCTCTTTTATAAATTCTTCAATATTTTTCTTTTTTTCCTTATCAATTTTGATTTCTTGGCTATCAATATAAATAACATCTTCCTTTCCCTTTAATTTTGAAAGTTTATTAAAATATCTATAGCATTTTACTGTTTCTAAATTCTTTTCAGTTAATTCTTTTATAAATTTTTTCATTAAGAAGGAAGCGGCTTTATCTACTTGTGTTATCACTAATTTTCCTTCCTTTTGAAGTACTCTTCCTAAATAAATTGAAGCATTATTTCTAGGCTTACAATAGATAATGTAATGATCCCTTGAAGATTCAAACATAAAATAAGCAATAACTTTCATTTTTTTTCCATTCACAGAAATCGAATAATTTATATCTACCATCATCTCTCACTCCTAGTCATCACTACATACAGTATAACATGAATACTAAAAAATGAGAATAGCCGATTTAATTTTTTTTATGCTTTTTTCTCTTATTTCATAACAAATTTACATAGAAAAACTATTTATGCTTTTCATAAATAGCTTAAACTTATTTTATTTCTATCATCTCATAAGCTTCTAAAATATCACCAACACGTAAATCATTATAATTTTCTACTGTAATTCCACATTCTAAACCTTTTTTAACTTCTTTTACACTATCTTTCTCTCTTTGTAATGAGCCTAATTTTCCATCATAAATAACAATTCCTTCACGAATGACACGTACTTCAGCAGTACTTTTCATAATTCCATCAATAACATAAGAACCAGCAATTGTTCCAACTTTAGAAAATTTAAATAATTGTCTAATCTCTGCAGAACCAATAACTTGCTCTTCATATACTGGATCTAACATACCTTTCATAGCTGCTTCCATTTCCTCTACTGCTTTATAAATGATATTATATAATCTAATTTCAACACCATTTTCTTTCGCATAATCTTTAATTCCATTACTTGGTCTCACATTAAATCCAACTAATATTGCATTTGAAGCTTTCGCTAAAATAATATCACTTTCTGTAATAGCACCAACTGTACTACGAATTACTTTAACTCTTACACCTTCTACTTCTATTTTTTCTAATGAATTTTTTACTGCTTCACTACTTCCATTTACATCAGCCTTTATTATAACATTAATCTCTTTTAAACCATCACCAATTTGTGCAAATAAATCATCTAAACTAACAGCACCTTTAGCTGCATTCTCTTTTAACCTATTTTGTATTTTTCTAGTTTCTCCAATACTTCTAGCTTGTTTTTCACTTTCAAAAGCCATGAACTTATCTCCTGCTACAGGTGTTTCATTAAGTCCAGTTATTTCAATAGGGAGAGATGGAAGAGCCTCTGTAATCTCCTCTCCTTTATCATTTTTCATAGTTCTAACTTTTCCATATGCATGTCCTACAACAATCGGATCCCCTAAACGTAATGTCCCATTTTGAATTAAAATAGTAACGATAGGCCCTAAATGTTTATCTAATCTAGATTCTACTACTGTACCACTTGCATATCTGTTAGGATTAGCTTTATATTCTTGCATTTCAGCTACTAATAAAATATTTTCTAGTAATTCTTCAATACCATCACCTTGTTTTGCAGATACCTTTGTATAAACTATATCCCCACCCCAACTATCTGGTGTAAGACCATATTCTGTTAACTCTGTCATAACACGTTCTATATTTGCTCCTGGCTTATCAATTTTGTTAATTACTACCATGATAGGTACCCCAGATGCCTTGGCATGATCTATAGCTTCTTTTGTTTGAGGCATTACCCCATCATCAGCAGCTACTATAATAATAACAATATCTGTAATAGAAGCACCACGAGCTCTCATTTCTGTAAAAGCAGCATGTCCAGGTGTATCAATAAATGTAATTGCTTCTCCTTTATAAATAACCTGATATGCACTAATTGCTTGAGTAATACCTCCTGCTTCACCAAGTGCTACATTTGTTTTGCGAATAGAATCAAGTAGTGTTGTTTTACCATGGTCAACATGTCCCATAATCGTTACAACTGGTGGTCTTTTCTCTAAATCTTCTTCTTTATCAATTATTTCAAACTCTTCAAAATTTGTTACATCTGTTGTATTTTCATGTTTTAATTCTTTTTCATAATCTAATACCAATATTTCCGCATTTTCAAAACTAATATTATTATTGATAGTTGCCATAATACCAAGGCTAAATAACTTCTTAATTAGCTCTGAACTATTTACATTTAAAGAAGTAGCAAGTTCGCCAATTGTCATTCCATCTTTATATACAACAATATTATCACCAACACTACTCTCATTACTTATTAACTTTTCTTTATTTTTGTACATTTCTTTTTTCTTTGATGCTAATTCTTTTTTATTAACTTTTCCATTTACTGGAGGTTTTTTCTTTGGTTTAGAAGAGCCTTTATCCATATTTTTACTTTGAACAATCTTAGCTGTTTCAACTACTTCATCAATAATTTCTTCTTCTATCCCACTATCTAAATTATTGTCTAATATCGTAATCTCTTCTTCATTTAATAAATCTTCTTCACTAGATACTATAATATCTAATTCCTCACACTTTTTAAGTATTTCTTCTACTGTTTTATTTACATCGTTTGCATATTCTAATACACTCATCATAAGTATGCACCTCTTTTCTCTATTTTACTAACTCTTTTAATTCCTCAAAGATAGAATCTGGAATATTTGCTTCTAAATGATGACCTAATGCATTTCCTTTTTTTGCTTTTTCAAATACTTCCAAATCTTTTTTCAAATAAGCTCCATGCCCATTTTTCTTTCCAGTAGGATCTATAACTATTTCACCTTCTGGTGTTCTCACAATTCTAATTAGTTCATTTTTAGGTAGCTTTTCTTTTGTAATTACACAACTACGCATCGGAATTTTTCTCGTCTTCAAGAATATTACCTCCTATTCAACAATATTGATACCTATCTCTTTTGCTTGCTCTATTGTTTTAACATCAATTTTATAATGTGTAAGTCTAGCTGCTAACTTAACATTTTGTCCCTTTTTACCAATTGCTAAAGAAAGATTTTCACTATTTACAACAACAAGTGCTTCTTTTTTCTTTTCATCCATAATAAATACATGTAAATCTTTAGCAGGGCTTAATGCATTTTCAATAAAACGCGCTGGTTCTTTTTCATATGGAATAACATCAATTTTCTCTCCATTTAATTCTTTGATAATCCTATTTATTCTAGAACCATTTTGTCCAATACAAGAACCTACTGCATCTACATTAGGATTCTCACAAATAACTGCTACCTTCGTTCTATTTCCAGCATCACGAGCAACACTATATACAAGTATAATTCCCTCATTTATTTCTGGAATTTCTAATTCAAATAACCGTTTCACAAATCCATAATGATTTCTAGAAAGTAAGATAAGTGGACCTTTAGAATTATTTTCTACTTTACTAATATAAACCTTTATACTAGATCCCATTTTAATTTTTTCACCAGGAATTGTTTCTGTTTTTGGAAGTATTCCTTGTGTTCTTCCCAAATTGATATAATAATTTCGAACATCTTCCATTTCAACAAGTCCTGTCACCATTTCATCTTGTTTATCATTAAATTCACCAATAATATTATTACGTTCTGCTTCTCTAATTTTCTGAATAACTACTTGTTTTGCTGTTGAAGCAGCAACCCTACCAAAATCTTTTGGAGTTACTTCTTCTTCAATTGTTTCTCCTACTGTAATATTTGCAACAATTTTTCTAGCTTCTTCTAAAGTTAAATGAATTCTAGAATCAAACTTAAATGGTCTATATACCTCTTCTTCTACTTCTTCTTCTGCATCTGGATCATAATCATCATCATCATCTTCCATTGTATCAATACCAGCTTTTAATATCGCACGTAATCTTTCATTTTCCTCTTTTTCTTTTCTCTCCCATTCTAGTCTTTTTTCTCTACCTTCTTCACTAGAATCCTCCTCATTTAATACTACGGTTTTATAAGAATAAATATGAATATCTCCTTTTTCTCTATCTATATCTACCCTTACATTCGATAAGGAATTATAATTTTTTTTATATGCTGATGTTAAAGCTAATTCCATTGCTTCATAAACTACATCTTCGCTAATTCCTTTTTCTTTTTCCAAAACTTGGAGCGCTGCTTTAAACTCCTTATTGTCCATTTTATTCACAACCTTTCTCTTTAGAACAAACATCTAATACATAAAATTCTGGAATTGGATCTTTTTCATCTAAAATGGGATTAATTAGTTTACTAACTATAACACAGTCTTCTACATCAATAATACCATCTTTATCAATTACAACAACTAAATTTTTCACATTTTCTTCAGTTACAAAAGATAGTTCATCTAAACGATATCCATGCTCAACAATAACTGGCTCAATCATACTTCTTATCTCTTCTATCACTCTTTCACTCCTTTTACAGGAAAGAGTGGGAAATTTTTCCCACTCTCCTTTCAAACTGTATTCATTATAACATATTTTTAAAAAAATAAAAGTACTTTTACAAAATTAGCTAATTTTTCTTAAAATAAATGTTAAAAATGACATATTAAAAAATAATAAATAGGTTTTAACTTTTTCTAATCAGTGATATAATGGATAATAGGAGTTGATTACATGAAAAAAAATAATATTCACATCATATCAAACATTCAAAACTTTTTATCAAAGCAAAATAAACTAACAATTGGTATTCTAGTAGTTGCATTTTATTATATTGTATCATTTTTTAATACTCTACCATTTACAATTTTTAATATTAACATTGCAGCACTTCCTTTATGGTATAAAATATTTTATTCATTAACTTACCAAATTGTAGAACTTGCAATTATTATCTTTTTACTATATCCAGATTTGAAAAAAAATTTTGATGATTTAAAAAAACATCATAAAGAATATTTTTCTAAATACTTTAAATATTGGTTTTTATTATTAGGTCTTATGATGATAAGTAATTTATTAGTTTCCTTTTTTACTCCTACCGAAATAGCAAGTAATGAAGAATCTATTAGAGAAATGCTTGAATTTACTCCTATTTATACATTTATTGCTTCAGTATTTATTGCTCCTTTTCTAGAAGAATTTACATTTCGTAAAGGAATTAGAAATATTATTTCTAATGATACTTTATTTATTTTAATCTCAGGCATTTTATTTGGAAGTATGCATGTTATTACCAGTTTTACTGCTTACTCTGAATTACTTTATATTATACCTTATAGTATTCCTGGAATCATTTTTGCATATTTACTTGTGAAAACAGATAATGTTCTAATACCAGCTTCAATACATTTTATGCACAATGGAATCTTAATGTCATTACAAATTTTATTTTTACTACTAGGTTAATCTAGTAGTTTTTTTTCTATATAAACTATGATACAATTTAAAGTAGGTGATAAAATGGAACTAGAAGAGATACAAAAAAATGAACAAACTACTAATTCAGATTTTACTGACCAAAATAAAAATGTCAAAAGAAAAATAAAAAAAATAAGAGTTATTGCTATTCTTTCTGTTCTTATTTTAATAACAATTCTTTGGTACAGTAGATTCATTGCAACGACTGGACTAGTCATTAAAGAATATAAAGTGACAAATTCTAAACTTCCTAGTTCATTTTATGGATTCAAAATTGTTCATATTAGCGATATTCATTATGGAAGAACAGTAACAAAAAAAGAACTAGATAAATTAGCAGAAGAAATTAATTTATTAAAGCCAGATATTGTTGTTTTTACAGGAGATTTATTTGATAATAAAGTTATCATATCGAGTGAGGATTGCAAAGATATTATAGAATCTTTAAGTAAAATTAAAGCAGAAATAGGAAAATATGCAATTATGGGAGAAGATGACTATGACAATCAAAATTGGAATAATATAATAACAAATAGTGGATTTAAAGATTTAAATAACACATATGAGCTAATTTATAAAGAAGGATATGAACCAATTTTACTTGCTGGTCTTAGTTCTAATTTAAGTGATACCAAAAATGCTAAAGATAAAATAAAACCAATCAATGACTATATTGATTCATTAAAAGAGAGCGAAGAGATAAATATTCCACATTACAAAATTTTACTAATGCATGAACCAGATTATATTACAGATATCACTTATCAAAATTATGATTTAATTTTAGCTGGACATTCTCATAATGGTCAGGTACGACTTCCATTTATAGGAGCCCTTTTAAAACCTGAAAAAGCACAGGAATATTATGATGAATATTATAAATTAGATAATACAGATTTTTATATTTCTAGTGGTATGGGTACAACTAGACTGGATTTTCGATTATTTAATAGGCCAGCTATCAATTTTTATAGATTGGTAAATAAATAGAAAAAGAAGATCAGAATAAAATCTTCTTTTTATTATCTCTATTTTTTTGATATTGATAGGGAATATCTAAATCAATTATTTCTTTTTCTTGTGCCACTATCGTATTTCTAAAAATTGGAATTGCTTCTTCTAAATATAATCTTTTTTCTTCCTCTGGCCAGAAATGGGTTAACAATAATTGCTTTACATGTGCTAGTGCAGCTATCTCAGCTGACTCATATGCACAAAGATGAGAAATACTTTCTTTATGATGTTCTCTAATAAAGGAAGCTTCACAAATGAATAAATCTACATCTTTTGCAAAATTAGTTAATGCTCTTTTTACACCTATTCCAGTATCAGCAGAATACACAATTTTTTGATTTTTATTTTCTATTTTAGATGCAAAAGTTAATATTGGATGAACTGTTTTCATAAAAGATATCTTCGTATCTCCTATCACAAAATTAGAATCTGCATGATATGTTTGTATATCAAAATAATGTTCTTTCATATCTAATAGCAATTTTAAATCTAAACAATCATCATTTGGAAGATATACCTTTATTCTTTCTTCTAATAATCCTAAATTATGATATACAAAAGATGCATATGCTAGTGCAAATAAATCAGCATAATGATCTTTATGAAAATGAGAAATTACAATAGTTAAACAATTTAAATCTTCTGGCATTTTTAACAATCTAGAAACTCCATTTCCCGCATCTAACAAAATCTTTTCTTCTCCATTTATTACTAAATATCCTGGACAATTTAAATAATCCTTTGGATATGGTGAAATACTCCCAAGCACTATTACCTTCATATATACTTCCTCTTTTCTTTATCGCTTTTGTATTTTTATTATACTCTAATTATAAATTTCGTGTAAAATAAATATTTGTTATATTATTTATAAGTAAAAATTATAATTATTTTTCTTTTATGCATAATTGAAACGATTATATAAAATTTTGACCTAGACTTTTCTTGTCCATATTGTTTGTTACATTCCAATTTTATTTTACATAGCATTTTGAATCGTTTAAATCTTTCAAAATATTTAATCATTAGATAAGTACTAGTACTAATATTAAAAGTTTCTTAATCAATTTTTGAAATCATAGGTGCTGATATATAGTAGATAATTAACAACATTAAATCTTGATTATTCATTTACTCTTCCAACGTTATAAATAATTCATTATTTAATAATAAAGTAATAATTCTATTTCGTTCATCATTAGCTTCTAACAATAGTTCTTCTACAGATACATTTTCATTTTCTATTTTCTCTAATAATTTTGCCAATTTATTTTTATATTTTACACCAATTTTTGATTTTAGAAATATATCTATTTTTTGAATTAATGTATCTTTATCAATAAATCCATTTATGAATTTATATATCGTTTTTATAAAAAAATTGTAATTAATATTGACTTTAAAATCAAAACTAGTGGTGCTTTTTTCCAAATAAATTTGCATTTTTTCATCTTTTAAATTATCATATTTTATATTATCATTTATATCAATTTAATAGATATTTTCATCATATATTATTTTCAAATTATCATATTGTTTGTCATTTATATCGTTGATTGAAAATAGTAATAATCCTTCATCTATTTTATAGATTATACTCTATTGATGTATCATCTCTGAATACTTTTATATCTTTAAACAAAATTTTTCTTCCTCTCTAAATATTTTTTATTCTACAAGTGAAACTATTTTACTTTTTATTATCATTTAATACAGCATATTTAACAATTGTATCTTTCTTATCAGAACATAGAACTATTCCTATTGTTGGATTACCCTGTTCATCCTTTACTTCATTATCAAAATATCGTACATAAAAATCCATTTGTCCAATAGCTTGATAAGTTAATTTATCTAATTTTAAGTCAATCAACACAAAATATTTTAACATATAATTATTAAAAACTAAGTCGATATAAAAGTTATCTCCATTCACATCTATTCCTCTTTGTCTTGCTACAAAAAAAAACTCTACCTAATTCTAATAAAATTCAAAAATATGTTCAAGTAAATTCGATTCTAAATCCTTCTCTAAAAATCTTCTGTCCTTAATATCTAAAACATAAGAATCTTTTATAAAATCTTGTACTTTTTCTTTCTTCTCTAAATTGTTGATGTCATTTTTTACTTCTTCTTTATTATTTCACTTGTAGATAATAATCTTTCATAATAAAAGCTATTTATTTGTTTTTCTAATTGCCTAATGCTCCAATTTGATTTTATAGACTCCTCTAAATAAAAGTTTCTTTTAATTTCATTATCAATATTTATTATTAAACGATTACGACTCCAACTTAACTGGTTCCACAATGTGGAACCTCTTTGAAATACTTGATAAAATTTTTTCATTTTCTTTAAACTCAGAACACTAAAACCAGTTGCAAATTCTTTAGTTAGTTTTTCCAAAAATGATTTTATAATCTCATTTTGTGAAGTTTTCAGATGATAAACTTCTATAAGCTCATTAATAGTAGAACCTATTTCATAATACAACTCTATCATTTCAGAATTTATACTCTTAACAACATTCTGTTTTGTTTTTAATATTAATTCATTTATTTACAAGCTTCTTGTGTATTCTCGAATATTTAAGTTGTAGACATTATTTTTCTTCTACAAATAGTTTGAACAATTAAAAAAGTCCATATTATCAAATACTATGAACTTTATTTATAGTAAATCGCAAAAGTGCGCCTTTTAACCTCTATGGTGGAGATGAGGGGGGTCGAACCCCTGTCCAAAATATTCTCACAAAAAAGTTCTACAAGTTTAGTTGATTCAAAAATGTCCTAATATTAGATAGGAATCAACAACCCTAATATTAGTAATCCTAATAAATTCATTCTAATCTTGAGGAAAAATTAGAATATATCCCACTCAATCGAGCCTCCCTAAATCTCCGTGGGAGAAAGATAAAGAGAAGCTGCATCTGCTTAAATCCTATTAAGCAAAAGTTGGAGCGAATGCTCCTCCAAATGCATAGTTATTTTCTTTTCCGTTTAATTTTAATTTTGTACGTAACGTGTACCTTCGACTTGCCCTTTAAAGCCTAAATATCCTGTCGAAACCAAGACATCCCCAATTAACTAGAATTATATCACATTAAAATATAGTTGGCAACTATTTTTATCGATATTTTAAAGCTTTATCCATTTCCCGTTTCATATCACGTTCTTTCATAGACTCTCTTTTATCATATAATTTTTTACCTTTTCCAATACCAAGTAATACTTTGGCATAATTTCCTTTAATGTATACTTTTAAAGGAACTAAAGAAAAACCCTCTATACGTACTTTATCATTTAACTTTAAAATTTCCTTTTTATGTAATAATAATTTTCTTGTTCTTGTTTCATTATGATTAAAAATATTACCATGGTCATATTCACTAATATGCATATTTAATAAAAATATTTCACCATTACGTACAATTGCATAGCTATCTTTTAGATTTGCTTTTCCTGCACGTAATGATTTTACTTCTGTACCAGTTAAAACCATTCCAGCTTCCATTGTGTCAATAATTTCATAATCAAACTTTGCTTTTCTATTTTGAATTTCAACCATAATATCACCTCTAATCTTTTTTATCATACCATGTTATCATTATTTTGTCTATGAAAGAAAAGAATATCTTCCGACATTCTATTTCATATAGTAACTTTATTGCTAAATGTTTTTGCTTTTTGATTTTCTAATTGTTCATGAATTGTATCCATTCTTAAACCAATTTCTAATATTTTTTTTTGAAAGAATTGTACTTTTGGATCACTTTTAATAAACTCTTCTTTTGATTTTTCATATGCTTCTTTTTGAGACTGTAATTTTCTCTGTTTATCCTCTAAAGCTTTTTTTGCAGCATTATATTCATTCATAATTTTCTCTTGTGCTTTTTCTAATGCTTGTTTTGCTTTCTCTCTTTTTTTATTCGTAACAAACCTTCCGCTTACTTTATATAAATAATCTTGTTCTATTTCACTTAAACGAGTATTTTTATTTAATTCTATACTGGATAATTCAGCAAAATTATTTCTTCTTTCACTTTCAATTTGATATTCTATATTCGGCTCTTTTCTATAAAAGGCTATTTTAGCCTCTCTTTCAGCATCTTTTAAATCCTGTTCTAATTTTCTTTTTTCTGATACCAATTTCCAATATTCTTGTTGTAATTTTTGACTAGGATCTACTGTATAACTTCCTTGAAAAGAAAAGCCTTTAAAATCAGATACTCTAGTAGTAAATAAATTATTAAAAAGTTGTTCAATAAATGCATCAAACTCTGGTCCTAAATTTTGTTTCTTTCTTTTAACTTTATCTTCATACTCTTCTGAAAAATCAACATATGATTTAGTTCTTAAAGTAATAGGTTTGCTATATATAGGAGATTCTTCGATTTTTTTATTTAACCCTAAAGATGCATCATAAGTTACTCTTCTTCCTTCTTTCAGCTTATCATAAGCATCATTATATTCTCGTACTTGCGCTTCACACTTTTCTCTTTCTCCAGTTGTCATTTCTTCTAAACTTGTTTTATCATTATGTACTCTTCTAATAAGAGTATGATATTGTTTTCTTATTTCCTCATCTGATGCTATAGGACTAATATCTAATACTTCATAAGCATTTCTATTCATTACTAGAAACCTCCTCATTTGGTGTTATGATGAAATCAATAGTTCTTGCGTCTTTATTCGCTCCACTTACCGTTACATTAACAGTATCCCCTAATCGATATCCACGTTTATCTTTTTCTCCATGTATTGAAAAAGTTGCTTCATCATAAAAGTAATGATCTCCTTTTAATTCATCCAATCTAACTAATCCTTCTACTAAATTAGGCAATTCTATAAACATTCCAAAACTAACTACACTACTAACAATTCCAGTAAATTTATCTCCAATATGATCCATCATATATTCTGCTTTTTTCATGTCATCTACTTCACGTTCACACTCTACTGCTGCACGTTCTCTTTCAGATGTATGTTCTCCAATAAATGTTAATCTATTATCCCAATAATTTATTGTATCTCTATCCATTTTATTTTTAAATAAATAAAGACGTAATAATCTATGTACTGTTGTATCTGGATAGCGTCTAATTGGAGAAGTAAAATGAGTATAATATTTACTTGCAAGTCCAAAATGTCCTATGTTATTTTTATCATATACTGCTTTTTGCATACTTCTAAGCAACATAGAAGATAAAATATGAAATTCTTTTTTATCTTTTAATTGCTCTAAAATATCTTGCATTGTTTTTGGATGAATATCTTTTACTTTGCCTTTTATACTATATCCCAATATTCCAATAAAATCTAAAAATTTTTGAATTTTCTCTTCACTTGGCTCTCCATGAATACGATATAAAAATGGAAGTTCCATAAAATAAATATGAGTTGCTACTGTCTCATTCGCAGCTATCATAAAATCTTCAATAAGCTTTTCGCCTGTACCACGATTACGAAGTGTTACATCAATTGCTTTTCCAGTATCATCCACAATAATCTTTGATTCATCAATTTCAAAATCAATATATCCTCTAGATTCTTTTTCTTTTCTAAGAATATGTGCAAGTTCTTCCATTAACTTTAATGATTCTACATAATCTTCATATCCTTCTGGTACCTCATTCTTCTCTAAAACAGAATTTACACATTTATAAGTCATTTGTTTTTTGGAACGAATTACACTTTCAAAAATATCATAATCAATTACTTTTCCATGATTATCAATTTCCATAACACATGACATAGATAATCGATCTACATTTGGATTTAAAGAACAAATACCATTTGATAATTTATGAGGAAGCATTGGAATTACACGATCTGCTAAATAAACACTAGTTCCTCTTTCGTACGCTTCATCATCTAAAGCAGTTCCTTCTCTTACATAATAACTAACATCTGCTATATGAACGCCCAACTCATAATTACCATTTTCTAACTTTTTAATTGAAATAGCATCATCTATATCTTTTGTATCATCTCCATCAATAGTAAAAATGCATTCTTCTCTTAAATCTTTTCTATCTTCCATTTCTTTTTCACTAACACTATCTGGTAAGTTCATTGCCTCTTCCATTACCTCTTCTGGAAAAACATCATTGATACTATATTTTGCTACAATAGATAATATATCCACCCCTGGATCATTTTTATGCCCTAGTATACGAAGAACTTCTCCTTTATAACGGTTATCTTTTATTTTTCCAAGTACTTTTATAAGAACTTTATGACCTGGCATTGCACTCATCGATTTTTCTTTATCTATTTCAATTTGTAATTTTATTTTATCTTCATCTAAATCAATATAACCAGTTCCATCTTTCTCGTAATATTCTCCAACCATTTCTTTCATTTCACGATTTACAATGCGAACAATTCTACCTTCTAATTCTGCACCTTTTTTACTTGTTATTTCAACAACAACCTTATCTCCATGAATAGCGCCATTCATATTTATAGGAGCGATAAATACATCTTCATCACCTTCTATATCTACAAATCCAAATCCTTTTTTATTACCTATTAACTTTCCAATCTTCATATGACTATTATTAAATAATAAATAACTATCTTTTTTAGTACGATATATTTTTAGATGGTCTTCTAAATTATTAAGCGCTTTTAATAAATCCTTTAATTCTTCTACTGTTTTAAGTCTTAAAGCATCATTTAATTCATAAACTGTAAATGCACGATTATCTTGCTTTAAAATATCTAAAATTTGTTCTTCCATACCATCACCTCTAATTATATTATACATTTTTTCTATATAGAAAACCTAGCTTAAATCAATATTTTTTACACTTTTTTTATTAAATTTGTCACTTTCTTTACTTTAAATATATGAGATTGTCATCCCATTTTTCTTTGATTGTCATAAATTGCCAAAATAAACTTTTTTCTTCTATTTTTTGTATATCTATCTTATATAAATATTATCTTTTTATTTATGAAATATTAAATAACTTCCTACTAAAAATACAGTTTCAAATAAAAATGTTAGTAAGGCAAGCATAAGTACTTGTACTTTTGCCGACTCCTTATCTCTTTCATACATTTTAGATGCGATAGAAGACACAGATTTCTGATAAGTTTTCCCAAGCAGATTACTAGAAGAAGATGTATTTTGATTTTCTTCTTTTTTTTCTAATAATTCTTTTCTTAACATTTTTAATTCTTGAAGCCAAGCTTCTCTTTTTTTAGTATCCTCCATATTTACCACCTAATTCTTTTTCAAGTTTATAAAATAATTGCTTTCTTTCCATTGTCTTTTCATATGCATAGTAAATAGCTGTCAATATTGAACCTAAAAAGGCAACAATCATATCTTTCATCGTATCTCCTACTCCTGTCGTTAATACATGTTGTGTATCTCCTTTTAATATACTGTCAGAAGTAAATTCAAAAAATTCCCATAAAGAGGCTATCATAAGCGAAAATGCAATCATAAAGAAAATATTGAACCATATACTTTTTGAATCATATTTATGAAACCAATATAATATAGAGATTGATAATACAGCAGTCAATATTCCTGATACAAAATGTACAAAAGAATCAAACCAATATATTTTCGCATATAAATTTACAACACTACCTAAAAATTGAGCTAGAAATAAAAATGATAGATAAATAAGTTCCATACTTTCTGGTAATTTAATTTTTAATATTTTACGAATCAAACAAGGAACCCATACAGTAAAATAAAATGAGATAGTAACTAAAATTCTACTTTGAGTTCCAGATAAAATCATACTCATTAAAAACCCTGTATTTAGCAAAAGTAATAAACTAATACATAGTCTGTTCCAATTCTTCGTTTTCATAATTTAATGCCTCCATTTCTACTCCATTAATTTGATTAAACCGTTTGGTAATTTTTGAGGTAGTTGTATGAATTTCTTTGACATCATTACTGACAGTTTCAATACTGCGATATAATTTATCCCAACGTTCTTTATAACGTTTAAACTCTATTCCAAGCAATTTTAATTCTTGACCAATCATACTTGCATATTTATCTCTTTCCATATTTTTAACAACGATCTGTATTGTCGTTAATGTACTAATTAATGTAGTTGGAGATGTTATCCAAACTTTCTTCCGATAAGCATAATCAATAATTTCTTGATGATAAGCATTTATTTCAGCAAATATTGCCTCTGCTGGAAGAAATAAAATTGCCTGATTTGCTGTTACACCAGGAATAATATATTTACTTGCTATTGCATCAATATGCCTCTTCATATCTATTTTAAATAATCTTTCTGCACTTTCCCTAGCACTTTCACTATTCTTTTTATTCACCATTGCTTGATAATTTTCAAGTGGAAATTTAGAATCAATTGCAATATTTCCAAGCGGTTCGGGTGCAAAAACGATAGAATCAGCAATCGTTCCATTTTCTAATTTATATTGTAATGCATAAAGTCTATTATTATTTTCTCCAAAAACACTTACTAAAATATGTTTTAAATTCACTTCTCCAAATATTCCTCTTGTTTTCTTATCTGTTAACACACTTTGTAATGATACTATATCACTAGATAAAGAATCTATTTTCTTTTGTGCCTCATCAATTTTAGATAAACGCTCTAATACTGATGTAAATGTTTTATTTGTACGTTCAAAGTTTTGATCTAATCTTTCATTTACCTTATCATTGATTAAATTAAGTCTATATTCCATTTTTTCATTTAACGTATTAAAATCTTGATTCATAGTTTGCGTTAATTCTTTATTAAATTCACTAAGTTCTTTTACGACACTAGTTTCCATTTTACCAAGACGTTCTGTTATATTTGATTCATTAATATTTTTCGTTAATGAAATAATCGTAATAATTAAAATAGCAATCAGTAAACCAATTATAATATATTCCATAGCATCACCTACTATATCCATTATACCATACCAAACAAATGAACAAGAAATAATCGTATTATTTTATTTGACAAAATGTAAAGAAAAAACAGGCTAAGCGGTTAATAGCCATGTTTCAATTACAGTTACAACAAAAATAATAAATAATATAATCCATATAAGTAGTGTATATTTTGACATTTCTTTTTTATTTGTTAATATTAAACTACTAACCATAACTGAACTAACTCCTAAAAAGACTAGTCCAATCACAAAAATTGGAATAAATTGAAATGACGTAAAATGTTCTATTGCAGAAAGTGCAGTCGTTACAATAGTAAATGTTATAATTAAACTAATTAAATTTGTTGTCATACTACTGAAACGATTCAAAATTTCTTCATTTTTTTGTTCTATTTCTTTTGTTTTTTCTTGAGCCTTTATTAACGTCTCTTCTTGAGAATGTATTGTTTTTATAATTTTATTATAATTTCTTTTTAAATCATCAAATCTAAAATTATAAAATTGAACTTCTAAATCTTTATGCTTATTTTTTAGAATTTCCAGTTTTGTCTTAATCCCTAAGGATATTTCTTCTTCTTGATAAATATCATCTATATCTGAACAAAGTGTTGCGACTTTACTTAAATTTTCCGTAATACTACTTTCAAATCGAATAAAATTTTTTTTATTTTCCCTAATCTTGTCTAAAAAAAACTCAATAGATTGAATTGCCCTAGTTATACGGTAAAGTACATCTTCTGTTACAATTACATGATTATTTAAAATTGGCGTTTTTAATGCAACAATAGACTTTTCAGTAATCTTTTCTAATCTATCTTTATTCACCATTTAAATCAATTCCTATCATTTCAGCAAGCCAATCTCTTGTTTCTACTTTAGAGATTATAGTATCTTTAGGAATATTTCCATGAAATTTTTCTTTTAATTTGAACCAAGGAGAATTGGGAAGATGAGATAGAGTTACTAATTGTGAAGCTGTCATATCTCCTAATAAACGATATAATGCTTCAATATAAACTTTATTTTCCTCATTCATATTTGAAGCAATTTCATCCCCTTCTTCATTAAGTGATATTGTTGTATTGCGATAGTCCTTAAATTTTTGATAAATAACTTTAGATACAGGTCCAAATTCCCAGGCATAGAAATCTTCTTTAAATAAACTAGATTCATCTAAATTTTGTATTAAATAAATTGCTTCTAAAAAATAAAGTAATTTTTGTAATTTTAATTGTGTAATTATTTTCCCTTTCTGATGAAAATAAGAAATAATGTAATAAGCATTTTTTATTAAATCTTTTTCCATTGACATAAATATTTCCTCCTAATAATATTGTACCACAGACTATATTCAAATACCTTGCTCTTACTACAATTATTTACACTAATTTTAAAAAAACAGCCTAAGCTGCTTTTTGATCAAAACCATATTTACGGTTAAACTTTTCTACACGTCCTGTTTTTGCTGTTGCTCCCTGTTTTCCAGTAAAGAATGGATGACATTTATCACAAACTTCTAAATGTAATTCTTCTTTATTTGATTTAACAGTGAACGTATTTCCACAAGCACATGTTACTTTAGTATCCATATATTCTGGATGAATTCCCTTTTTCATATTTACGCTCCTTCCGCCATGACAAAGTTATGTCATAGAAATATTACTGATATAGTATATCAATAATTTATTTAAAAATCAATATATTTTTAATCTCTATTTTTTCCTATAAGTTGTATAATATATAAAAATAAGTTAATAAAATCTAAATATAATTCTAAAGCTCCAATAATTGCTACTTTATGCTCACTTTCCATTGTTGATGATAATAATTTAATTTTTTGCATATCATAAGCTGTATAAATTACAAATATAACGATACCAATTGAGCAAATTACTAAGTCTGCTGTACTATTCCCTACAAACATATTTATAAGCGAAGCTAGAATAAGACCAAATAAAGCCATAAATAAATATGTATGCCATTTTAATAAATTCATTTTCGTAAAATAACCAATAAAAGCAAATACTCCAAATACTGCTGCGGTTATTCCAAAAACCATCATAATAGATGTCAATTCAAATACAACAAATATTGATGAAAATGTTAACCCAGTAAGTGCTGAATAAAGCACAAATAAAATTGTAGCTGTTATTTCTTGCATTTTCTGTAATCTAGCACTTAAAAAAATCACTACTCCAAATTGCGCTAAAACAAGCCAAATATAAAGATTATTAAATACATTGTATACCATATTTTCATTTGCTGCTACAATAGCTCCTACACCAAAAGTTATAAGTAGTCCGATAAACATCCACATGAATACTTTTGAGAAAATTTTATTTTCTTCCATTTTATCACCTCTTTATCTATTATATCATATTCTTAGTATTTTACAAATTTTCTAATTTAATCCAAAATTGTTTGTTTTTCTATTATCGGAATAAGCAAATTCGCTATATTTTTATGACCAAAAGATGTAAATCCAAACTTATCTATATTTTCTTTATTTTTACTAAAATCTTCTAAACTGATATATGTAATATCATACTTTTTAGATAATTTTTCCAATTTTTCATTAGCATATTTGATGTACTTATCCATATTACTTGAAAATGAATTACTATATCCTAAAATTAAAATATCTTCTTTACAATATTCTCTTATTAATTTTAACAACTTATCCATATCTTCCATCATTTCATCAATATAATTATATAAATCTTGTTCCTTTTCTGTTTTCATTTTATAAAATAGTTCTTCATTACCAATAGAGATAGTAACTAAATCAGCTTTTATTAGAGAATTTTTTAACGTCTTATTTTTTCCATCTACTATCACTTTTTTATTATCTTCAATATTTCTAACTAAATCTGTAATTCTAAGATCATCTTCTATAAATTCATAACGAAACTCTTCTAATAAGTTGTTTTCATCTAAAAAATCTCTAATATGATTTGGATAATTTTCTTTTGAATTTCCAAGTGCTAATGAATCTCCAAGTGCTAAAAAGTAGACTTTCTTATCCATAGTTGTTAAATAGATTAAGAAAACTGCCAACAATAATACTGCAATAATAAAAATTTTTTTAAATTTCATAAATATTCCTCCAAAGAAAAAAGTAGATTTCTCTACTATTCTATTTCTTCTAGTGCTATTTTAGCACCTATTCCTTGAAATTTTTCAATAATATCTTCATATCCTCGTAATACATATTCTACTTTATTAATTACTGTCTCTCCTTCAGCTATTAAAGCTGCTAAAATAAGTGATGCCCCTGCTCTTAAATCTGTAGCTTCTACATGACCTCCTCTGAGCTCTGTTCTTCCATGTACTAAAGCCACTTTATCTAATGCTGCAATCGATGCTCCCATATGATTTAGGTATGGAACATGCATAAATCGATTTTCAAAAATATTTTCTTCTACTTTTGATATTCCATTACATTGTGTTAACAAAGACATAAACGGTTGCTGTAAATCTGTTGGAAAACCTGGATAAACAGATGTTTGAATATCCACAGATTTATAATTTTCCCCTTTACTTACAATGATATAATCTTTTCCTATTTCAAGTGGTACACCTATTTCTTTTAATTTTGATATTAATGAATCTACATGTTCTGGTATAACTCCATCTATCTTTAAACGATTACCACAAAGTGCTCCTGCAATTAAATACGTTCCTGTTTCAATATAGTCAGGCACGACTTCATGAAAACAGCCATTTAATTTTTTCACACCACAAATTTTTATTTCACTAGTACCTGCTCCTGTAATAGATGCCCCCATTTGATTTAAAAAAGTTGCTACATTTACAATATGAGGCTCTTTAGCAGCATTCCTAATAATTGTTGTTCCTGTTGCTAAAACAGCTGCTAACATAATATTAATTGTTGCTCCAACAGAAGCAATATCTAAATATATATTTGCCCCTTTTAGTTCATCTGCCTTTACGATATACTTATTATCTTCTTGTATAACCTTGGCTCCTAAAGCTTCAAATCCTTTTAAATGTAATCCAATTGGTCTTTCCCCAATAGAACATCCTCCTGGAAAATACATTTCCACATATTTATATTTTCCAAGCAAAGCTCCCATAAAATAATAAGAAGCTCTTAGTTTTTTTGATATTTCTTCTGGAATTTTAATATTTTTTATATTTCTAGAATCAATAATAATTTTAGTACCATCACGATTTACTTTTGCACCCAAATATTCTAAAATTTCTGATAATGCTTCAATATCAGAAATATTTGGAACATTATCTATTTCCACAATTTCATCTGAGAGTAAAGAAGCAGGAACTAAAGCCACTGCACTATTCTTTGAACCACTAATTGTAATAGTACCAGATAAAGTTTGCTTTCCTATCACTCTTATTCTTTTCATATATAAACCTCCACTAATTACTATATTTATATGTAATTATCCTATTTTTGTTATGCTTTATGAATGCACCCTAATAGTTCTAATTTTTTAATAATTGCTTTTTTCATTGCTACTTCTCCAGATTTAATTACTTTTCTTGGATCATATACCGATTTATCTTTTTCTAAAAATTCTCTTACATCATGTGTCCAAGCTATTTGTAATTCTGTATTGATGTTTAATTTACAAATTCCACATTCAATTGCTTTCTTTATTTGTTCATCTGGTATACCTGTTCCACCATGTAAAACCAAAGGCAAATTAGTAATTTTACGAATTTCCATCATTCGTTCAAAATTTAATTTTGCCTCTCCCTTATATAATCCATGTACACTACCTAGAGCAGGAGCTAAAAAATCAATTCCTATATTTTTCATTTTTTCCGCATCTTCAATTGTCGCATACATCAATTCGTTAGCTACACCATCTTCTTCTCCACCAATGGCTCCAACTTCTGCTTCTACAGTAACCCCTTTTGAATGAGCATAATCGACAACTTCTTTTGTCATTTTTAAATTTTCTTCTATTGGATATTTAGAGCCATCTATCATAACTGAAGTAAAGCCTACATCAATCGCTTTTTTACAAGACTCTATAGAGCTACCATGATCTAGGTGCAAAGCAACTGGTACTGTAATATTAAGTTCCATAATAAGTCCATGTACAATAAATGAAACAATAGAATATCCCCCCATATATTTAATTGCACCTTCACTAACCCCCAATATAACAGGACTCTTACTTTCTTCTGATGCTTCTAAAATAAACCTTGTCCATTCTAAATTATTGATATTAAAATGCGCTACTGCATATTTTCCTTCTTTGGCTTTTTCTAACATTTCTTTCATATTCACTAGCATATTATCACCATATTCATTATATTATGTTTTTTTCTAAAAGGCAAACAAAAGGAATTTTAAATGGTCAAGGAATAGTAAACCTAAAAGCATCTTATAAGTTCTCTATATTTTTTAAAATAGGTAAATAATTCCTAAAATAACTAAAATAAGACCACCTATTGTTGTTGAAATTTTTCCAATCTTCTGATGTACTTTTTTACCTAAAATTAAACCAAGATAAGTGAAAAAGAAACTACTAATTGCAAATAAAAACGCGCATAAAAGCAGTTGATCTGTCATTGACTTTAAGCCTATTCCAACAGAAAAACTATCAATACTAACAGCTAATCCAAATAATAACATTTCTATTTTTGTCATTACTTTTACTGGTTCTTCTTTTTTAAAGCTTTCTATTACCATTTGAATGCCAATAAAAAATAATACAATAAATACAATCCATTTGGGATTAAGTGGTAAAAATTTCAAAATAATTGTCCCAACCATAATACCAAATAATGGCATTATAAAATGATAAATGCCAACAGTAAAAGATAAAGCATGAATATCTTTCTCTTTTAAATTTAATGTTCCATATGCAAGTGATAATGAAAATGCATCCATACTAAGACTAATTGCAATAACTAAAATAATCAATATTGACATAAAGTGCCTCCTATTAGAATTATACGAATTTAATATTTTATTTATGAATCGCATTCCAT
>CANSDD010000002.1 GCA_947645535.1 uncultured Mycoplasmatota bacterium | reverse complement strand
TAGAAGAAGCATATAAATGGTTTTCGAAAGTAAATCCAGAGATGGATATTTATTCGGTTTATTATGGAAATAATAAAAATGAAGAAGTACTAAAATCATTTTATTATTCCAATAATAATCATTTAAAATTATTATTTTGTATAGATATGTTAAATGAAGGATTTCATGATCCCAATATAGACAATATAATAATGCTTAGACCAACAATATCACCAAATTTATTTATTCAACAATTAGGTAGAGGATTAACTTTAGGAAATAATAGTGTAACAATATATGATATTGTGAATAATAGTAGGTCAAATAAAGATATTAAAGTATTTTTAGATAAAGTAAGAAAGAAAAGAGAGCAACTAATAAAAGAGAATAAAATAAATGAAGAAGAATTTAAAAAAATAGAAAGTTTTGAAGTATTAGAAGAAGTAAGAGAAGTTTTTGATACATTAAATGATATAGAAAGTATGTTACAAACATATACAAGTAAAGAATATAAGATTTGCTTAATAGAAATGTTTTATAAAGAAAATAAGAGATTACCAAAACAGGGAGAAAAATATAAAGAAATAGCACTAGGAAGTTTTTTAGTTCATATAAAACAAGGTGATACAAAAATAACAGAAGCGCAAATGAATAGATTATTAAAGTTAGGATTTATAGTAGAAATAAAAAATATTGAAGAAGAAAAAGAAGAAAAAATAAAACTAGTAGAAGAGTTTCATGAAACATATGGAAGATTACCAAAAACGAATGAAAAATATAAAGAAGTAACAATAGGAAATTTCTTAAATAGTATAAAATCTGGAAATACAAAAATAATGGAAGAACAATTAAAAAGATTAGAAAAACTAGGATTTATATTAGAAACGAAAGATAAAGAAAAAGAAAAAGAGTATAAATTATCATTGGTAGAAGAATATTATAATGAAACAGGAAGAATGCCAAGTCAGAATGAAATATATAAAACAGTAAAAATTGGAATATTTCTGACAAATATTAAAAGAGGACAAACACATATTACCATGGCACAAAGACAAAGACTAGAAAATATTGGCTTTCAATTGAATTATGGAAATACTGAAGTGGAAAATGAGAAAAGGAAAGAAGAAAAAATTAAATTAGTAGAAGAATTTTATAGAGAAAATGGAAGATTACCAAGAAGAAGAGAAAAATATAAAGGAGTAGCACTTGGAATATTCTTAAATTGTATTCAAAGAGGAATTACGAAAATTACAGAAGAACAATTGGAAAGATTAAAAATACTAGGATTTTGTAAAGAAGTAATGATAATTAGAACAAATCGTGGGATAAAAAAAATAGAAGCTTTTTACAATGAAAAAGGAAGATTACCACAGAAAAATGAAATGTATCAGGCTATTAAATTAGGAGAATTTTTAAGTGATATTATAGATGGAAACATCAATATTACAGAAAATCAAAGAAAACAATTAGAAAAGCTTGGAATGAACCTTCAAAATGCAAAAATAAAAAATAAGCGAAAACACGTGGATGAAAAGTTAACTTTAGTAGAAGAATTTTATAATGAAAATAAAAGATTGCCACAGCAAAAGGAAACATATAAAGGAGTAGCAATTGGATATTTTGTAAAAAGTATTAAAAAAGGAGAAATAAAGTTACTTGAAGAAGAAATGAATAGACTTTTATGTCTTGGATTCTCATTTGCACCTAAGTTTGTTAAAATAGAGTTAAACATAAACAAGATAGAACAATTTTATGAAATCAATCATAGACTTCCAAATCCAGGAGAGCAATTAGATAAGGAAATAAATAAGATTGGAGATATATTATTATCTATTAAAAATGGAAAAATTAGAATTAATGAAGAGCAACTAATACGGTTACAAAATATGGGATTTCAATTCGAAAAAGGTGTAATAATAAAACCTTCAAAAAAGAAAATAAAAGTAAAAAAATAAGGAAAAATTTTTCTTATTTTTTTCATTTAAAAATTACTTGAATTTAAAAAAAATGTGTGTTAAAATGAGAAAGCATTGGTTAAATTGGAAACGAACATTATGAGATATAATGATTAACGAACAACACGTGCACAAAAATATTTGTGTTTTTTTCTGTGAGGAGGTAAAAATGAAAAAATTAGATTTAGGAACAGAAAATATTGGAAAACTATTAAAAGCTTTTTCTATTCCTTGTATTATTTCACTTGTTGTAAATGCACTTTACAATATAGTTGATCAAATTTTTATTGGTTGGGGAGTTGGTTATTTAGGCAATGGAGCCACAAATGTAGTATTTCCAATTACTGTCATTTGTTTGGCATTTGCACTTATGTTTGGAGATGGGACATCAGCATTTCTTAGTTTAAAATTAGGGGAAAAGAAAAAAGAGGAAGCACAAAAAGGAGTTTGGAGTGGTATATTTTCTTCTGTTATTATTTCAATTCTTTTTTGCGCATTTGCACTTCTTTTCTTACCTAATTTATTAAATTTATTTGGTTGCACAGATAATTTAAGAGAGTATGCGTTAGATTATGGATATGTAATTGCACTTGGTATTCCATTTATGATGATAGGAACAACTTTTAACTCAATCATTCGTGCTGATGGATCACCGAAATATGCAATGACATCTATGGTAGTAGGAGCAATACTAAATATTATATTAGATCCAATTGCTATTTTTGTATTTGATATGGGAGTAAAAGGTGCTGCAATCGCAACAATTATTAGTCAATTTGTAACATTTTTAATAAATATTTTATATATCAGAAAGTTTAAATCAATTGAAATGAATAAAAAAACAATGACTTTTTCTATAGAGAATACTAAAAAAGTATCATTACTTGGAATTTCATCTTTTATTACTCAAATGTCTATTGTAGTGATTATTGCTGTTCAAAATAATTTATTAAGTAAATATGGAGCAAGTAGTAAATTTGGAAGTGAAATACCGATTACAGTACTTGGAATAGTTATGAAAATCAATCAAATTCTATCTAGTATAATTATTGGAGTAGCAGCAGGAAGCCAGCCAATTGTTGGATTTAATTATGGTGCTAGAAATTATGATAGAGTAAAGAAAACATTAAAAATTGTTTTAACACTTAGCCTTTTCATTTCAATATGTGCATTTATATTATTCCAAACAATACCAGAGAAACTAATTGGATTATTTGGTTCAGGTGATGTTCTTTATAATGAATTTGCTTGTTTAACATTTCGCATATTTTTAATGCTAACAATATTTAATGGAATTCAAATTTCTTCTGGAATTTTCTTTCAAGCAATTGGAAAATCTGGAAAAGCGGCATTACTTAGTTTATCAAGACAAATTTTAATCTTTATTCCAGCAGCATTTATTTTATCAAGTTTATTTGGAGTTATGGGAGTTTTATATGCAGGACCTGTTGCTGATGGACTTGCTTTTCTAATTTCAAGTTCTTTATTATTTTATGAAGTAAAACATTTAAAAGAAAATAAAGAAATAACTATAAATAAATTAGAAGATATAAAAGGGGTTCAAAAAGCAGGACCAATTATTACAATTAATCGTGAATATGGTTCAGGTGGCAGATATGTAGGTAATTTATTAGCACATAAGCTTAACATTAGTTTATATGATAAAAACTTGATTGAAATTGTGTCAACTGAAAGTGGCTTATCAGCATCTTATATAAGAGAAAAAGAGCAAAATAAAGAAGGAAATCTATTATCTGAATTAAATCGTTCTTATTTTCAAAATTTAAGTAATGATGATACTATTTTCTTGGCAGAGGCAAAAGCAATTAAAGAAATAGCTAAGAAAGGCTCTTGTGTTATTATTGGAAGATGTGCTGATTATGTATTAAAGGAAGAAAAAAATGTATTTCGCATTTTTCTTTATAGTGATTCAAAACATAAAGTAGAAAGAAGTATAAAATATTATGGTTTGGATAAAAAAATAGCAAAAAAAGAAATTGATAAAATCAATAAAGCAAGAGAGAAACACTATGAGTATTATACAAATAGAAAATGGAAAGATGCAAGCAATTATGATTTGAGTTTAAATGTAGATATATTAGGAGTAGAAAAATCAGCTGAATTAATTGAAAAAATATTAAAAGAAAGAGAAATGTAATCTCTTTTTTGTTATGGAACAAGTTTGAAAATAATACTAAATATGATATAATCATATTTAGAAAGAAGGAATAAAAATGTCAATTGTGCATGAAATGAATATATGAGAAGAGAGGATAAATGAAACTTTAACATTGACATTTACTTCAAAATTGGAAGAATATTATTCATGGGAGGAAGTCACTTTGAATAATTGTGGTCATCAAATAAAGATTGGAACATATTATACTGATGGTATAGCTGGATTGAGAGAATGGCTAGAATATAATGAAAGAAGTATCGTATTCTTTAGGGAAGATAAATATGATAGAACATTTTTTATAACAAAAGCATATGATATTTCTACCAATAGTTTCATATCAGGAACACAAAATGAGCTAGCTAATTACTATGCAGAATCATTTAATGAAAAAGCAAAAGTGAAAAGCTTAACATGTATGAAGGCAGAGAATGTTAGGAAATAGTATATTATAGAGTGTTATAAAAGAAACTTTTAAGTAAAGATAATCTTGTTAGGAGGCGTACTATGAAAGTACAAATAAAAATATGTTTAATGACAATAATACTGATTATCATTTTAATACTTAGTTTCTTTTTATTACAATTTACATTTCATAAAACATTAGATATTACCCATTTTCAAGTAGAAATCAAAAGCCAAGATTTAGAAGACGTTAGTAGATCTTTTCTATATTCTTATTTAGAACAATATAAAGAACAATATGTATGGTTTCATAAAGCTTTAAAGGATTATCAAATAAATGATATTGAAATATTAAATGATAATCAAGTTTTAATTAACTTAACGCTTTTTCCAAAATATTCTCCTTTTTTTAAAACCAAGAATTTAGGCATATATGAGAAAAAGAATGGTGCACTTTATTGTAATTGGGTATTAACTTTTGAAAAAGAAAGTGAACTTTATCATGTAAGTAGTAGAACAACAATTGTGCAGTATGATTTAGAAGACGGTAATAAATCAGGTCGCTTTGAAAGAGAAGAAGAATATTATAAGGATATTGCAGAGCTTAGAGAAAAGGAACAGGAAAATATTTATTTTTACAAAATTCAAAATGGAAGTATTTACTTAACGTATGATAAAGGGGAAACTTATGTGAAAGCTGATATAGAACCATTAAGTCTAGAAAAAGAGTATAAAATAGAAGATGGAATGTATCAAATATCAGAAAATGTAACTTTATTAGCAGATTATAAAAATGTTTATTATTCTAATAATAAAAAAGGAAGTTTTGAAAAATTAAACATTCCAGTAGATGAACCAATTATATATGTACATTTTGTGTCAGAAAAAATTGGTTATGTATTTACTGTATGTGGAAATTCATTAGGAGGAGTTATTGGAGTGCGTATTTTAAAAACTATTGATGGAGGAGAGACATTTGAAACAATTGAAAATGATTTAGAATCTCTTCACACCTCATCTGAATATAATATTATAAATGAACAAATTATGTTTATTACAGATAATAAAGCAAATGGAACATCAGGTGTTTTATACCGAAGTGAAGATGGAGGAAATCATTTTGAAAAAGTGATTTTTGAAGAAGGAAAATTTAATCTAGCTCTATCAAAAGTAAATCCCCAATTATCATTTTTAGAAACTTATGATATGCCACAAATACCTGTTTTTGAAGATGACATGTTGTATGTCATTGTAGGACAAGGAGCAGATGGTGAATATGGAAATCTGAAAGCCTTATATTTATCAAATAATTTAGGAAAAAAATTTACATTTGTAACAGAAATAATTCCTTATGAAGAAGGCTAAAAATAATATGATTTTTTATCGTATAATTTTATAGAATCAATCATAGCATACTAATAATCATAAATAACTTGAAAAATAATTATATTGTTCATAGTCATGCGTACCTTGAACAAAGTGAAAGGAATGAAGCAAAAATGGAAAAATATATTCGTTATTTGATTGTATTTTTGGTATTTACAATTTTCATTCCAGTTGTACAAGCTGTAGAATTAGATGTAATATCAGAAAATGTTATTTTATATAATTTAGATGAAGATAAAGTTTTATACGAAAAAGATAGTGGGGAAAAAATTTCAATTGCCTCTATGACGAAGATTATGACTGCTATTGTAGCGCTTGAACATATTCATGATTTAGAAGAAAGAATTGTACTTACATCTTCAGACTTTGAAGGTTTAGAAGAAGCAAATGCCTCTGTTGCTGGCTTTAGTATAGGACAAATTGTAACATATAGAGATTTATTATATGGATTATTACTTCCATCTGGAGCGGATGCCGCTTTGGCTTTAACTAGGACAGTAGCAGGTGGAAGAGAAAACTTTATTGATTTAATGAATCAAAAAGCAGAAGAATTAAACTTAAAAAATACACATTTTATGAATGAGACAGGACTAGATGAAGAAAATCATTATTCTACTGTAGAAGATGTAGCGACTATTTTTAAATATGCACTTCAAAATGAAGATTTTAAAGAAATGATTACAAATCCTTCTTATACAATTAGTGATAAAAGTTTGATATTTCAAAGTACAACTTCTAAAAATTTAAAAAGATATGGATTAGATATGGAATATGTAAAAGGTGGGAAAACAGGTTCTACTTTTGATGCAGGACTTTGTTTAGCAAGCGTTGCTGAATATGATAATGTCCATTATATGCTTGTTACAGCACGTGCTCCTTATGGAAAAACCCCATATCATTTATTAGATGCTAGAACAATATATGGATATTTTATAGAAAATTTTAGCAATCAATTTGTCATAGAAAAAGAAGATATAATATTAGAAATAGGTACTAAATACGCAAAAGAAAAAAATATATCAATATATGCTGATGAGAATATTCAAAAATATGTTCCAAAAGATTTTAAAAAAAAGGATTTAGAATTTGAATATGATGGTATTATAGAAGTAGATCCATTTATAAAAAAAGGAACTAAACTTGGAATGTTAACAATTCGTTATGATGGAGATGTAATAGCAACAAAAGATATTATTTTAAATCAAAAAGTTTCTTTAGATATCAAAAACTATGTAATAGAACATAAAATCGAAGTTATAATTTTAGGAATCATTTTCTCCTTTATTGTTATGTGTTTTATTATTTTAAAAAAAATATATAGAAAATTAAAATTATAATTCTATATTTTTTTCTTATAAATTTGTAAAAAAGTGTCATTCTATAAAAGAGGTGACATTGTGAAAAAGTGGTGTGCTATTATCTTTTTAATGATATTAAGTTTACTATTATGGTATAAGGGAGAAAAATTAGAGCCAACATTTATAGAAAACTATTTAAACTATGATAGTGAAAATAATTTTGTAGTAAGAAAAATAGATGTTTCAAAGAGGGCGATTACAACTAAAAATATCACCTCTTTATTGAATGGAGTTTCTTTAAGAAGGATAGAATATGAAATACCAGAATTATATTTAGCTAAATTTAGTGATGATAATTTTGAATATTCTTTATTAGATGGGAATTTGTTGGAAATAGAAAATAAGATTTCAAATAAATTTAAATCATTAGGTTATCAAAGAGAAGTAGAAAGAATTTATTTTTATGGATTAAAATTAGTATCTATAGAAGTATATGGTAGGGAAAGTGAAATTGAAGCATTTGAAAGTAAAATAAAAGTCCAATCATAGGACTTTTTGTGTTAGAAGTAATATATGATACATATAATATAGAAATAACCATTATTTGAATTTTTGTTAAAATTAGTGTATAATGAAATTAGGTGATGTACATGTCTTATATATGGTTAGGAGTTGTCATTTTACTAACATTAGTAGAATGTATGACAATAGGCTTAACAACAATTTGGTTTGTTGTAAGCGCATTAGTAGCTTTAATTGTTTCACTTACAAATGATAATTTTGTATTACAATTTGGTATTTTTGTAATTCTAGGAATTTTCTTACTTATTACAACAAGACCAATACTGTTAAAATTCTTGAAACCTAAAAAAGAAGAAAAAACAAATTTTGATAGGATTATTGGAATGGAAGGAATTGTTACAGAAGAGATTTCTAGAAATGTTATTGGAGAAGTAAAAGTAGATGGAAAGAAATGGAGTGCTTCTAGTAATAAGAAAATTCCAAAGGATAGTATTGTCAAAATTTTAGGAATAGATGGTGTGAAACTAAAAGTAGAGAAAGTAGAGGAGTAGATTATGGAAGTATTTTTAATTTTATTAGTGCTTGCTGCAGTACTAATTATACCTAATGTAAAAATAGTGCCTCAGGCAAAAACATATGTTATTGAAAGGGTAGGATCTTATTATACAACATGGAAAAATGGATTACATTTTAAATTGCCATTTTTAGATAGAGTTGCGAATCAAGTAGTATTAAAAGAAATTGTAAAAGATTTTGATCCACAACCAGTTATTACAAAAGATAATGTCACAATGCAAATAGATACAGTTGTTTATTTTCAAATTACAGATGCAAAATTATATACTTATGGAGTAGAAAATCCAATTAGTGCAATTGAAAATTTAACTGCTACAACACTTCGTAATATTATTGGAGAATTAGAATTAGATCAAACTCTTACCTCAAGAGATATTATCAATTCAAAAATGCGTTCTATCTTAGATGAAGCAACAGATCCTTGGGGAATTAAAGTAAATCGTGTAGAAGTAAAAAATATTATTCCACCTAGGGATATACAAGAAGCGATGGAAAAACAAATGCGTGCAGAACGTGAGAGAAGAGAAAAAATTCTTCAAGCAGAAGGAGAAAAGAAATCTAGTATCTTAATTGCTGAGGGAGAAAAAGAAAGTGCGATTTTAAGAGCTGAAGCAGATAAGGAATCAAAAATTAAAAAAGCAGAAGGTGAAGCAGAAGCAATTATTAAATTAAAAACAGCAGAAGCAGAAGGAATTCGTTTATTAAAAGAAGCGAAAGCAGACTCATCAGTACTTACACTTAAGAGTTTTGAAGCTCTAACGAATGTTGCAAATGGTCAATCAACAAAAATTATTGTTCCATCAGAACTACAAAATATAGCTACAATTGGAACAACAATTAGTGAAATGTTAAAAGAAAAAAAATAATGAAAAGATTATTAAATATCATTGGCTTGCCACTATTGTTTGTTGTAAGCCAATTTTTTATGATCGTTATAGCAACTATTATTTTTATTGTTTCAAAAAATGTTTTCGATGTAAATGAATGGATAGGAACAGAAAGTTTTATTACTGAATTAGGAAGTTTTCTATCAAAATATAATATTGTTTTAGTTATCTTATCATTTTTGATATTCTTCCCTATATTTTATAAAATATATCATAAAGAAAATACCGTAAAAAAAGAAAAAATAGATCTTTTAGATATTTTATTGCTAATAATCTTTGGAGTTTCATTTAGCTTACTTTATAATTGTATTTTAGGAAATATCAATTCTATTTTTTCTATAACTAACTTATTTAATGGAAGTAGTAATATTATGATATCGATAATTACGACAGTATTAGTTGGACCTATTTTAGAAGAATATTTATTTAGAGGAATTGTTTATCACAGATTACAAAAATATTATCCAGTTATGAAATCATTACTTTTAACAGGACTTATATTTTCACTTTGTCATACAAATATATTTCAAATTATTTATGCTTTTATATTTAACTTTATGCTTATTTTTACATATGAACGTTTTAATTTAAAAGCCTCTATAATTGTTCATATAAGTGCGAATCTAGCAAGTCTTTTATTTACAATTTATATTTATTCAAATTTATTTTTAATGGAATTATCGCTAGTAATTGCATCTATTTTATTAGTTGAATCGTATAGTACACTAAAAAATAAAATATAATTTACAAAAACAATAAAAAGCAAAAATTTGTAAATTGCAATTTATAAAATTGGCAATAATAAAAAATAGTGTTATCCTTTTTCTAGGATGGATTGATATAATACCAAGATCAGAATATTAAAAACAATTAACTCATTTTAAGGATAAAAACTTAATAAAAATAATAACTGGAATAAGAAGGTGCAGAAAATCAATGCTATTTGATTTATATACAGAATATTTATTAAATAGTGGGATAGAGGAAAAGCAAATTATCCGCATTAATCTAGAAGAATTTGAGTTTGTAGATATAGAAAATCATAAAAAATTATATAAATGTATAGAATCTAAATTATCAAAGAGTTTCATATACTCTTTGGAAAAATGCATTAAAAAATTATAATGATGAGCAAACTAGATTTGTATTTAATCCTAAGCAAAAACAACCTGAAATATGGTTATTTCTTTGTCAGACATTTATAGAATTGTTTAATGGTGATATAAGAAAGCTTTTAACAAAAGAAATAGAAGAAAAAGGAAAATCTAAAGTTTTAAAATAAATAGCCAAAAATTGTTTATTTATATGAAGGAGTAAAAAAATATGAGTTTAAGGGAAACGTTAGAATTATTCGTTAATAGAGATTATGAATTTGATGCAGAATTAGAAGATCATCCACTTGGAAATCAAACAAAATATAGACTATATTATATGAAATATTATAGAAAGCAGGATAGTGCTGTTGGAGCAATTGACTGGCCATTTATACCTTTTATGTTACCTGAAGGAATGAATAGAGAAGATGCATTTAAAGCTTTATCCTATTTGACAGATTTTATAGAAAGAAGATTAGATTTAGAACCTTGTTCTTATAAAAGTGTTGCACTTTTAGATGATGTATTAAATTTAGAAAGATTAGGATTTAAAAGAATAAATGAAACATTAGATGATAATGAAGTTATTGATTTATTTACAGTAGCAGGAAGAGTAGAACTATTTAAAAGAAGTAAACATTATTCAAAATATTTTGAATGGTATGTAGAAAATGTAACTTTTGATGAAGTAAAAGATATTTATCATAAATGTAATATTGAGTTTTCAGATTTACAGGAAATCAATAATTCTTTTTCCCATTCACAATATGTGAAGAAAAATGAAATTTAAAAACAAAAGCGAAAATTAATTCTTGCTGGAAAGATGAAAATATGCTAAAATAAACTTGTTTATAAAAAAAAGCGAAGAAGAGAAGTAGTAATAAATGGAAGATATTAAAAGAGAGTCTATGGTTGGTGGAAATAGATAATATCACTTTATGAATTCATCTTGGAGTTTTATATGCAAAACATATAACGGTAACGCGTTACAGTTTCAAGGTAGATTATTCTACAAATTAAGGTGGTACCACGCATAAATCACGTCCTTATATGGATTTGTGATTTTTTTTATTAAGAAAGGAATGAGATTATGAAAGAAAAAGTAGAAACTTTGAAAAAAGAAATGAAAGAAAAAATAAAAAGTATTACTACATTAAAAGAATTAAATGATTTAAAAGTAGAATATTTAGGGAAAAAAGGGCCAATTAATGAACTTACTACTATGATGAGAGATTTACCAGTAGAAGAAAAAAAAGAATTTGGAAAAGTATTAAATGAAGTAAAAAATGAAGCAAATACTTTATTTGAAAATACTAAAAAAGCATTAGAAGAAAAAGAATTAAATGAAAAACTACAAAAAGAAAAAATAGATATTACACTTCCAAGTGCCAAACTTCATGTTGGAGCAATTCATCCATTAACAAAAGTAATTGAAGAAATAGAAGAATTATTTGTATCAATGGGATATGATGTGGTAGAAGGGCCTGAAATAGAAGAAGATTTATATAACTTTGAAAAATTAAACTTACCAAAAGGACATCCAGCAAGAGATGCACAAGATAGTTTTTATATTACAGAAGAAATGTTACTTCGTACACAAACTTCTCCAGTACAAGCAAGAGTAATGGATGCAAATAAAGAAAAAACGGAAGTTCGTGTTATATGTCCAGGAAAAGTATATCGTAGAGATGATGATGATGCAACACACTCTCATCAATTTACACAAATAGAAGGATTAGTAGTAGGAGAAAATATTAGTTTATCTCATTTAAAAGGAACATTAGAAGAACTAGCTAAAAAATTATTTGGAATGGATAGAGAAATACGTTTTCGCCCAAGCTTCTTCCCATTTACAGAACCAAGTTTAGAAGTAGATGTAAGCTGTTTTAAATGTGGTGGAAGTGGTTGCTCTATTTGTAAAGGAACAGGTTGGATAGAAATATTAGGTTCTGGAATGGTTCATCCAAATGTATTAAGAGGTTGTGGCTATGACCCTGAAAAATATACAGGATTTGCTTTTGGAATAGGGCCAGAGAGAGTAGCTATGCTTAAATATGGAATTAATGATATTCGTAATTTTTATACAGATGATTTAAGATTTTTAGAGGATTTCAATCGCACCGAAGGGAGTGAACAATAATGCGTTTAAGTAAAGATTTTTTAAGTGATTATATTGATTTATCTAATATTCCTTATAGTGAAGTAGCAGAGAAAATGGTATTTGCTGGAAATGAATATGAAAGTATCGAAAAACTTTGTAATGCAAAAGGATTAGTTGTTGGATATATAGAAGATTGCGTTAATCATCCAGAATCAGATCATTTACATATTTGTAAAGTAAATATTGGTAGTGAGACTGTTCAAATATTATGTGGTGCTCCTAATGTAGCTAAGGGGCAAAAAGTTATTGTTGCAACTATTGGTGCAGAACTTCCTGGAGGTGTTATTAAAAAAGCCAAATTAGCTGGAATGGAATCTCATGGAATGATTTGTTCTATGGCAGAACTTGGTCTTGAATCAAAATATTTAAAAGAAGAAGATCATGCAGGGATTCATGTATTAGATGCTGATGCTAAAGTTGGTGAAGATGCTCTACATTACTTAGGTTTTGATGATGAAATTATTGATTTTGAACTTACTGCTGATAGAGCAGACTTATTAAATATTATTGGAATGGCTTATGAAATAGGCGCTATTTATAATCAAAAAGTAACATTACCAGATATAAAACTACATGAAACAAAAGAAAATATTTGTGATATCATGAAGTTAGATGTAAGAACAGATAATTGTCCTATTTATTTAGGAAAAATGGTAAAAAATGTAGAAATTAAAGAAAGTCCTAAATTCATTAAAAACAGACTGATGGCAAGTGGAATTAGACCAATTAACAATGTTGTTGATATTAGTAACTATGTTATGCTTGAATATGGACAACCACTTCATTTCTTTGATAAAGATAAACTCGGAAATACTGTTGTTGTTAGAATGGCAAACGAAGGAGAAATGTTAAATACATTAGATGGAAAAGCTAGGGTATTAAAAACAAGTGATATCGTTATTGCAAATGAAAAAGAACCAGTAGCGCTTGCTGGTGTCATGGGTGGATTAGAAACAGAGATTGAAAATGATACAAAAAATATTTTTATTGAAGCAGCTATTTTTAATCCTTTGCGTATTCGTTATACATCAAAAGCAATCATTAGAAGTGAAGCCAGTATTCGTTATGAAAAAGGTGTAGATCCAAGTCGTACGATACTAGCTATGAATAGAGCTTGTGAATTATTAGAACAATATGCAAATGCAGAAATTTATTCAGGTATTTTGATGCATGATATAGCGAGTAAGGAAGATAAAAAAATAGAAGTATCACTTGAAAAAATTGTATCTGTACTTGGTATGAATATTACGAAAGAAGATGTAGAAGAAATATTAACTCGTTTAGGATTTACATATAAAATCAAATATAATATATTTGAAGTTTATGTTCCTACTAGAAGAATAGATGTAAATATTAAAGAAGATGTAATAGCTGAAATAGGAAAGATATATGGATATGATAAAGTAGTTGGAAGTCTACCTACGAATATAATGAAAAAAGGAACTTATTCCAAAAAAGAACAATTAGAAAAGAACGTTAGAAGACACTTACGTGCGCTTGGATTGAATCAAGTGATAACTTATTCATTAGTAAGTGAAAATGAAATAAATATATTTCATAATGAAAAATATGAACCAGTTATATTAGAATCGCCAATGAGTGAAGATAGAAAAGTAATGAGAACATCTTTAATTCCATCATTACTTCATGTATATGATTATAATAGCGCTAGAAATAGAAAAGACATTCATATTTTTGAAACAAGTGCAATTTATTATAAAGAAAATGATGAGTATAAAGAGAATATGATGTTATCAGGACTTTTAAGTGGAGTATATGAAGAAAATACTTGGCAAGGAAAAGAATTAAAGGTAGATTTTTATTTAGTAAAAGGAATTGTAGAAAATTTATTAGACTATTTAGGACTACATAATCGTTATCAATTTAGTTTAGATAATTTAGTAAAAGAATTACATCCAGGAATGAGCGCTAGTATCATAATTGATAGAAATATTATTGGATTTATTGGTAGAGTACATCCAAGTATTTGTAAGAAGGAAGTATATGTATTTGAACTTGATTTAAAGAAAATATTAGAATTAAAAGTAAAAGCAATTAAGTTTAAAGAAATACCAAAATATCCAAGTGTGAAAAAAGATGTTTCGTTTATAGTAAAAGAAGATGTTACGTCTAAAGAAGTAGAAGATGTAATCAAAAAAGCAGGCAGTAGATTACTTACCAATATTGATGTATTTGATGTATATGTAGGTGAAAATGTAGGAAAAGATGAAAAATCTATTGCTTATGCTTTAACATTTCGTGATCCAAATAAGACACTTAATGATGAAGAAGTAACAGTAATCTTTAATAAAATTATTGCAGAAGTAACGAAAAAATTAGATGCAGTACTTAGAAATAAATAAGCCTTCTTGGCTTTTTTTGTGTTGTTCTGAGGTAGTAGGTAGCAAAAAAATATTTTTTTAGAAACATATAAAATTTAAAAATTTGTAATAAAAAAATAACAGATTATATAATATTCGCTAAGAAAATTTTGAAAATCTGTACGAAATATGATACAAATCTGTTTTATGATTGATTTTACAAGTGAAATGGTAATTTATATAATTGCTGCTTTGATTCTCATAATTTTTCTACTGATTCTACTGCAATTTAAAAAGTAGATGAAGTAGTAGGGGTTTTTGGTTAATGTATTCAATTACATAACCGTAAAGAAAAAGCACTCATTTATCGTAAATGTGTGCTTACCACAAACAAATGATGGCAAATACTCAACCAACAAAATTAAGTACATCCATTTTTTTATGAGAATTTGTCTCATAAGTACATTATAACAGATAATAATTTAATTTTCAATATATTCACTATAGTAATTTTTCATAAATTCATTATAAGCCTTATTTTCTAAAGTTAAATTAAATCGTTTAAATTTAAAATCCTTTTTCTTACTAGTAATAAGTTCTTTTACCATATATTTTAATAATTCAGGATTTCTAACCAAAATAGGACCAATAAGGTAAGTACCATAGAAATTATTTTTGTGAACACCTTCAATTTTACTATTTGGAAAACTACCAATTCCTTTCACAACATCAAATAAAATAAATTGATCATTACTCTTTATAACACTACCTTGATTTTGAAAACCAAGAATATAAGGTTTTATAAATTTCGATTTAACAAGTGCTTCATCAACCATTCTAAAGTTTTCTTGTTTGGTATAAAAATCAAATACATTAAGAGTTTTTGTTCTTTTTTCGTTTCTATCAATAATACATTTTCCAAATAATTCTAATGAATTACCAGTAATTAGGAAAAAAGTACCATTTTCCATCGCTTCTTTCACTTTATCCTTATATTTGATAAGATGCTTTAAAGCTAATTTTTGGTTTTCTTCTGTACCAGCTCCCATATAAACAAAATCATATTTACTAAAATCTAGAGTATCACCAATTGTTAGAAACTTTATTTTTACAGTTATTCCTTGACCTTCAAGTTGATATTCTAATGCTTTTACATTTCCACTTTCTCCATATAAATTAAGCAAATCATAATAAAGATGGGCTATTGTAATATTCATAAGATATCGCCTTCTTTCATATAGCGATTAAAAGGCTCTACGTAATCAAAATTAAGCACTGCATAGATATTACCTTTTGTATGTGCTTTTATTTCGTTTGTTGCTTCTTTTAAATCATCAAAAATCATAATCTTTTTTTCTTCAATTCCAGCATATTTCATTCTAGTTGCAATATCGTAACGGTGTATTCCAACACAAACAATTTTATCGATATCTTGTTTTTTAAGTAATTCAAAATCAATATCATAAAGCCAAGACAAATCATCATAATTATATCTTCTACTAATTTCTCTCCAACCAACAACAATTGTTTTTTTATGTGAAAATCGTTCAATAAATAGTAAAGATTGATTAAACGTTGTACTATTTTCATTTTTATTATTTAATACAGTAACCATTCTTCCATTATATTGATATTCGTCATATAATTTCTTATTTTGAGATATTTCTTCAATATTTTTACAAACAATATCTGCATCTAATCCATTTATTACAGAAACTGTAAAAGCTGCTAGTAAATTATATGCTGCATATAAAATTCCAAATGACATATGAACTTGATATTTCTTATTGATTGTTATTTCTTCTTTGTCAAAATCTAATTTTGTTGCTTCAAAATCAATTTTAGGTCTTTTAAAATCACATTTTGAGCAGACATAGTTGCCTAAATTTTCGAAGTGATAATATTTATATTCTAACTTTTTGTTGCATTTTGGACAATAATTTAAATTTAATGTTTGAAATTTATTTTTTGTATAAGAATATTTATTTTTAGAAATTCCATAATAGGTAATAGGGCCATTATGACCGTCTACAAATTTTTCTAAATAGGCATCATCTCCATTTAAAATAAGATGCATATCATCTGTTAAAGATTTCTTTATTTCTTCAAAAACTAAATCAAAATGTCCTTGTCTAGGTGGCTGATCTCTTGTTAAATTTGTAATCACTACATAATTGGGTTTTAAGTATGGAAATACATGTTTGGTATAACGTTCATCAATTTCAAAAATAAGTATCTCTTTATTGATATTTCCAAATAAAGTAGAATTTTCTAATAAAAGTGTCATTATTCCAGCACTTAAATTAGAGCCTTTACTATTATGCGCAACTTTATAACCATTCTTTTTATAAATTTCCCTTAACATACTAGAAACGGAACCTTTACCTGAACTACCTGTAACAGCAATCACTACCTTTGGTAACACAAATTCTCTCATAAATTTAGAATCAATTTTTAAAATGATATCACCAGGAAGAGAGCTACCTTTTTTAAATAGTTTTCCTACAATAACCATGCATTTTCCAAAAAATATAAGTAGAAATTTTTTCATAAAACACCTCTAAACAGTATGTTTATTGTACCATGCCCATATCCAAAAGACAAGTTTTTTCTAGTTTTGTCGAATTTGTTTTTTCTCATGTTTAACTGTGCTATAGTATAAATTACAAAAGAACATAATAAACTGGAGGTTAGAAATATGCTCAAAACAGAAATTGAATTTAGTAGAAATACACTCTATGTGAGTATGAAAGGTATGGCAAATAGTAAAAACATTTTAGAGCTAAAAAGAAAACTTTATTATATTTTAAATGAATATGGAGTAACCGATATTATTATTGATATAAAGGATGTTGTTGCTCTTGATAAAGAAACCTTTTATGAGATGCTTGATGACTATGATATTAAATATGGTGGAAATTTAAATGTCATAGAGTAAGGATTTTTAAAATTTATAGAGTATAATATTAGTAAGGGAATCATAGATTGATTCTCTTTTTCATATAATAGGGATAGGTGGTTTCATGAAACTATTTGATAATGTTCGAAGTTTTATTTTAGAAGATGAATTTTCTATGCATATATATGAAAATAGGGTACATATTGCAAATTACAATAGTATTGGACATTTTGATAGTAGAGAAGTTAGAGTGTATTATTCTGATAAAGTAATTATTATAAAAGGGGAAAATCTTGCTCTTTCAAAGCTAATGCAAGAAGAAATTTTAATATCTGGAACAATTAAAATGATAGAATTTAGGTGATAATATGAATGATCCTTTAATAAATAAGTTGAAAGGAAAAGTAATCTTAAAAGTAGAAGGGAAAAATTTAGAACGTTTTATTAGGAGACTTTATCAACATAAAATTGATATTTTAAATATAAAATATCCAAATCCTAAAACAGTAATTATCACAATTTTTGAAAAAGATTACGAAAAAGTAATAGAAATTAAAACGGTTTATGAAATCGATTTAGTAGGGAGTGCTGGTAGTTTAAAGATAAAGAAAAAATTAAAATTAAATCGTTTTTTTATAGTTGGACTAGTCTTAGGTATTTGTCTATTGTATTTTTTATCTCATATCATATTTCAAATAGAGATTATTCATACAGATAAAGAGATTAGAACATTACTTACAAAAGAATTAGAAACTCATGGAATAAAAGTATTCAATTTGAAAAAAAGTTTCGATGAGATTGAAAAAATTAAAGAAGATATCATAAATAGAAATAAAGACAAGATTGAATGGTTAGAAATAGAAGCAGTTGGAACGAAATATGTAGTTAGAGTAGAAGAGAGAAAAATAGAAGAGATAAAAAAAGAAGGCGAAAATAGAAATGTAGTGGCGAGTAAAAGTGCAGTATTAAGAAGAGTAGATGCAGAAAAAGGAGAAATTATTAGAGATAAAGGAGATTATGTAAAGGCAGGAGATGTAGTAATTAGCGGAGAGTTAAAATTAAATGATGAATTAAAAGAAAATGTTAGTGCAGAGGGAACTATATATGGGGAGGTTTGGTATAAAGTAATTGTTTCTTATCCTTTTGTTTATAAAGAAGAGATTCCAACAGGAAAAAGTCAAACAGCATATACACTTAGAGTTTTAAATAAAGAATTTCAACTTTATCCTTGGAATTATTATAAAACTAAAAATATAGAGGAAAATAAACTTTTATATCATTCATTTTTACCAATTTCATTTTCTAAAGAAAAGCAATTTGAAACGAAAGTAGTTGATGAAGTAAATACAGAAGATGAAGCAATAAGTAAGGCTTCAGCATTAGCACGACAAAAAATGGAAGAAAAGCTTTCGTCAAATGAATCAATTATTAGTCAAAAAAATTTGAAAGTTGAACTAAAAGAGAGTAAAATAGAATTAGAAATATTTTTTACTGTATTAGAAGATATTACAAGTTATCAAAATATTATAGTAGAAGAAAATATAGAAAGTGAGTAAGTGATTTCATGTTTCGTCAAACCTTTTTAGATATTTTAAGTAATTCATGGCCAATGATATTCATTTGCTCTGTTATTATTGTATCAATGAGAACTGTATGGATAATCAAAGAGAAAAAAGAAGTAATTTTTTATAAAGAAATACTTGGACTTTGCTTTATTATATATGTAATGTGTTTATTCTATGTTGTTACATTTCAAGATGTTAGTTGGTCTACGTCTAATTTTATTCCGTTTAAAGAAATGTTTCGTTATTCAATAGGCTCCAAATTATTTTTTAAAAATGTGCTTGGCAATATGATTATGTTTATGCCTTATGGTTTTTTTGTTTCTTATTTTTTAAAACTGAAAAAGCCGATTTCTATTTTTTTGCTAGCAGTTTTAGCATCTTTTACGATTGAATTTACACAACTTCAAATAGGAAGAGTATTTGATGTAGATGATATTTTACTAAATATTTTAGGAGCTTTACTTGGTTTTGGTATTTATATTTTCATTATGAAGCTAAAAGAATGTTTACCTTCAATATTGAAAAGCCAACTAATTTATAATATACTAATAGTAATATTGATTATTGCATCTATTTTATATTTGTCAAATGGAAAATGGTTAGGAGTAATGTAAATGAATGAAATTGAAATATTTAATGAAACAAGTGAAGAAATAAAAGAGTTAGAAACTGTAAAAAGATTGATGGATTACAGTACTAAATATGAAGGGGTAGAAAATGTGAGTTTTAATATTATTATTGTTGATAATAATAGAATACATGAAATCAATAAGGAATATAGGGGAGTAGATAGACCTACAGATGTGGTATCTTTCGCATTAGAAGAGGAGGCATTTCCTACTATAGAGGGAGATATTAGAACACTTGGAGATATTTATATTTCTATAGAGAAAGCAAGAGAACAAGCTTTAGAATATGGGCATTCTTTTGAAAGAGAAATTTCTTTTTTGGCTTTACATGGACTACTTCATTTACTTGGATACGATCATATGGAGAAAGAAGAAGAAAAAATAATGTTTGAAAAGCAAGATAAAATTTTAAATGATTTTGGAATAAATCGTTAAAAATAGAAAATAATGATATTGTATTTTATGAAAATGAAAATGGATGGTTAAATGTGAATGCAATTGCTAGATTATTTGATGTACAAAGGCCAGCTATTACTAAACATATTAATAATATATATTTTCCATTTTGGAATATGTGGGGAATAGTGGAAAACAAAATATTATAATTTAGATATGATTATTTCAATTGGGGTTAGAGGGAATTCTAAGAAAGCAATTAAATTTAGAACTTGGGCAAATAAAATATTAAAAGAATATATTATCAAAGATTTTGTGCTAAATGAATAACTTGCTCATAAAAGTTATGATACATATTTAGAAAAATTATTAAATTAAAAATATAAATACAATAAAAAATAATAATTGACATAATAGAGGTGTTAAAAATGAAAGAAAAATTGTTAAATTTATTAAATAATTCCTATAGTCCTTATTCTACTTTTAAAGTAGCGGCAATTTTAGTAACAAAAGATGGACAAGAATTCAAAGGAGTAAATGTAGAGAATGCTTCTTATGGAGCAACTATATGTGCAGAGAGAAGTGCTTTTGTAAGTGCGATTAGTAATGGATATAAACCAAAGGATTTTGAAACACTATATGTAATGTGCGATAGTCCTAAAATCAGTACTTGCTGTTTTATTTGTAGACAAGTAATTATAGAAATGATGGAAAAAGATAAAAAAATAATTTGTATGAGTAATAAAGGAGAGACAAAAGAATATATTGTATCAGATTTTTGCCCATATCCATTCGATGAAGAGGATTTAAATATATGAAAAGTGGATTTGTTAGTTTAATTGGAAGACCAAATGTAGGAAAATCTACATTATTAAATGAAATAGTAGGAAGTAAAGTGGCAATTACATCACCAAAACCACAAACAACAAGAAATATTATACAAGGTATTTATAATGACGCAGAATCACAAATTGTATTTGTAGATACACCAGGTATTCATAAACCAAATAATAAACTTGGACAAGTATTAAACAGACAAGCTTATTATAGTATTGATGATGTAGATATAATTTTATTGTTAGTAGATGCAAGTGAAAATCTAGGTCCAGGTGATAAATATATTATAGAGCGCTTAAAGGAAATCAATAAACCAGTTATTCTTATTTTGAATAAGATTGATAAAATAACACATGAAAAAATCTTAGAAAAAATAGTGGAATATAAGGACCTTTATGATTTTAAAGAAATTATTCCAGTATCAGCTTTAAAAAATAATAATATAGAAGATTTAATTAAGACAATAAAACAATATTTAACAGATGAATTTGCTTATTTTGAACAAAATACAATAACCAATCAATCTATTAGTTTTTTAATCTCAGAAATGGTAAGAGAAAAAATATTTTTATTAACAGAAGAAGAAGTTCCTCACTCTGTTACTTGTGTAACAGAACGAATTGAAAAAGGAAATAGTAGTTATCATATTCATGTAGCAATTATCGTTGATAGAGATTCTTTAAAGCGAATTATAATAGGTAAGAATGGATCTATGATTAAAGAAATTGGTATGAAGGCAAGAGTAGATATTGAAAAAATACTTGGAAAAAAAGTCTATTTAGAATTATTTGTAAAAACAATCAAAAAATGGAGAGATAAAGAAAAATATCTGATGGAATTTGGATATTATGATTTTGAAAAGTAAAAATTGTATAAAATTTAAATTTTATTCTCACGATAATAATAGGTGAGAAAATATGGAAAAAGAATTATTATGGAAGTTATTTGAAAATACAGGAAAAATAGAATATTATATGAAGTGGAAAAAATGGAAGGAGAAGTAATATGGAAGTAGTAGTTGGAGGAACATATAAACATTTTAAAGGAACATTACATAAAGTAATTGCATTAGCAAAGCATTCAGAAACACAGGAAGAAATGGTAGTATATACACATGAGGATACTGGTGAGATATGGGTAAGACCATATGAAATGTTTACAAGTAAAGTAGACAAAGAAAAATATCCAGAAGTGAATCAAGAATACCGTTTTGAGTATATTGGTGAATAATTTATGATTGAGAAGGTAGAAGGAATCGTATTAAACGTAAGAAGTTATGGCGAAACTAGTAAAATTTTAAATGTGTTAACAAAAGAACATGGTATTATTGGTTTAATGGCCAAGGGTGCTAAAGGCATGAAAAGTGAACTTAGAAGTGTAACAGATAAACTTATCTATGGTTATTTTCATATCTATTATAGGGAAAATAAGTTATCAAATTTAACAAGTGTTGATATAAAAAATCCATTTAAGCAAATAAAAAAAGATATTTCTAAAATTAGCTATGCAAGCTTTTTATTAGAATTAACAGAACAAGTATATAAGCAAAATGGAGATGATAAAATCTATGATTTGTTAATAGCTGCCTTAGTTAAAATTGAAGAAGGATATGATCCAATGATTATCACCAATATATTGGAATTAAAATATCTTTACTTTTTAGGAGTTATGCCAGTAATTGATGCTTGTAGTATTTGTGGTAGTAAAGTTTCTATAGCAACGTTATCAAGTGTAAAAGGTGGATATGTATGTAGAAATTGTCTTAAAAATGAAAAAATAGTGAGTAGTAATACGATTAAACTAATTAGAATGTTTTATTATGTCGAGCTATCAAAAATTTCAAAATTAGATATTAAAGATATTAGTAAAAGAGAAATTGGACAGTTTCTAGATGAATATTATGGAGAGTATACAGGTCTTTATTTAAAAAGCAAAGAATTTTTAAAAAATATTAGTAAAGTAGTAATGAATTAGGAGAGTTTATGAAAGAATTTGTATATTTAATGTGTCCCATTACAACATTGATTATTTGTCAGATAATAAAATTTATATTAGAATCATATGATTCTAAAAAGCTAAAATGGGGAAGGCTGTTTAATGGTTCAGGAGGAATGCCAAGTAGTCATACTTCACTTACTTTTTCTATTACTTTTTTAATAGGTTTAAAGTTAGGATTTGAATCCCCTTTATTTGCAATTCCTCTTGTTTATTCTTTAATTACAGCATATGATGCAATGGGGCTTAGACGAGAAAGTGGAAGGCAAGCAGCAATCATTAACCAAATATTAGATGAACTATTTAGTAAAGAATCTAAGACAGGGATTATCCATTTGAAAGAGCAAGTGGGACATCAGCCACTTGAAGTATTAGCTGGTATAATACTTGGAATCGGAATGGCCTTTTTATTTTCAATTATATAAAGATGTAAAGTAGTTGTTTTTTAAAGAATAAACAATTGCTTTTTTTTAAACTCAATGTTAAACTGTAATAATAGGAGAGTGAGATTATGGAAAATAAAGTCACAAAAGATACAACAAAAGAAGAACACTATATAAAAATTGTCGCAGGATTTAAAATAATATATAATCAAAATCAATATTTAGCTTATACAGAGGTTCCAAAGAAAAAAAGAGACTTTCCTTTAGAAATTTATGTAGGAAGACTTTCTATGGTGAGAGAGCAATTTTTATTATTCAAATGTGAAACAGCATCTGAAAAAGAGCAAGTATTTGGCCTTTTTAAACAAGTATTTAGTAAAACATCAGGGAATGATATTGAATTAGTAGATTTTAGTAATATTGAAAGAATTAGCATTGTAAGTTCTAATGAGTTTGATGAAAAAATGGATCAATATCCTAATTTTTTCACTTTACCTGAAAAAGAAGAAGAAGACGTAGTAAATATTACTTTACCAAAATTTTTGATGAAAAAATCTGCTTCAAAGCAGCCAAAGAATGAAATAGCAGAGATGCCTGAGATAATAGATGTAAATTCAAGTAATACTGTAGCACCAGATATCAATCTAGAAGAAAATGTAGTACCAATAGCTCCAAAAATAACAAATCAAAATGAAATAACACAGCAACCAATCAATAGCAAAGAAGTACCTATATCAATGCCAAATATGGCACCACAAAATACAGATATTACTATGAATAATGAAATCAATCAAAGTGTACCAGTACAAAATCAAGCAGAACAAGTATTACCAGAAAATGATTTACCAATAAATCCAGTAATGCCAACAATAAATACATTAGAAACTAATACGAATCCAATATTACAAACACAAAGTGTAGAAGAAACACAAATAACACCTGCAAGTACAGAAGAAGCAATACTACCACCAACAAAGCAGAAAAAGCCAAAAAATAAAAAAGGGAATAATGGACTAATCATTATAATTGTTGTTTTATTACTAGCAGTAATTGGAGTAGGTGTTTATTTAGTGATAACAACACAAAAAGAGAATGGGCCAATAAAAGAGCAACCAAATGAAAAACCAAATGTACCAACAACACAAAATTTAGTTTGTACAATGAGCACAGAAGATGCAGATTTAAAAATAAGTGAAGATTATAAGGTAACAATAGAATATAATATAGAGAATAAGAAAGTATTAAATGAAGAAATTGCACAAACTACTTATTTAGAAGATACAGCATCTTATAGTGAATCAAAAGATTTAATTCAAGGATTAGAAGCTACATTACCAAATACAGATGGGTTAAAAAAGACTTACACATTTGATGATGCAAAACAAGGATATAGTTTATTAGAAAAAAGAGATTATGAAAAAGCAACAGAAGAAGAAAAAGATACAACATGGAATGAAAATTATGATGATATCTATGAATATTATTTAGATTTAGGATATACTTGTAATGGAGTTACAAGAACAAAAGCAAATATTACAAGTAGAAATGGTAGAGAAGAAATCAGTTACAATAAGTGGAATGTAAAATTTAAAAGTGCTACTATAGCAGATAATAAAAGAACAATGACAGTTAAATTAGAAGTTACTAATGAAGATACAGAGACAAGAAAACTAAATGGAAAATTTAAATTATATGATGAAAATAAAGAAAATTTAAGAAATGCAATATTAGATGATGAGATAAAAGCAGGAGAAATGAAGATAATTACAGTAAATGTATTAAATACAAATACATCTGCTGATACAGAATTAGGTAGTTTAGATACAATTGATTTAACAGAATTAGTTTATTATTTAATAGAACTTTATCTATAAGTATTGACGAATTTTAAATTTATGCGTAAAATAGAATATATAAATCAATGCAATGACTGGCTTGGAAACCAAGAGCAATATAAATAAAGCTGATTCTCTTAGAATAAGTAAGGTGGAACCGCGGGGTAACTCGTCCTTATATTCTAAGGGAATTTTTATTTACATTGATTAAAAAAATAGAAAAGAGGAAAAAACATGGAAAAAATAACAATGGATAAAATGGTAAATTTATGTAAACAATATGGTTTTATTTTTCAAGGAAGTGAAATTTATGATGGGCTTGCCAATACTTGGGATTATGGTCCACTTGGAAGTAGATTAAAAAATAATATTAAAGATGCTTGGAGAAAGCGTTTTATACAAGAGAGAAAAAATAGTTATGAAGTAGATGCAGATATATTGATGCATCCTAGAGTCTGGGAAGCATCTGGTCATGTTGGCTCATTCTCTGATCCATTACTTGATTGTAAAGAGTGTAAAACAAGACATAGGGCTGATAATTTAATCGATGATTTCGATTCTAATGCACATGCTGATGGAATGACAGAAGAAGAAATGGTAGCTTATATTAAAGAACATAATGTGATTTGTCCTAAATGTGGAAAATCAAATTTTACTGATATTAGACAATTTAATTTGATGTTTCAAACATATAGGGGAGTGACTAACGATTCTAAATCAGTTATTTATTTAAGACCAGAAAATGCTCAAGGTGAATATGTAAACTTTTTAAACGTACAAAGAAGTATGAGAGCAAAACTACCATTTTCTATTGGACAAATAGGAAAGGCATTTCGCAATGAAATAACTCCTGGTAATTTTACATTTAGAACAATTGAATTTGAACAAATGGAATTTCAGACATTTTGTAAGGAAGGAACAGATTCTGAAACTTATGCTTATTTTAAAGAATATGGTAAAAAATTTTTTATGGATTTAGGATTAAGTGAAGAACATTTAAGATATCATGATCATGAAAAACTTGCTCATTATGCCAAAGAAGCTTGTGATATTGAATATAAATTCCCTTTTGGTTGGGGGGAAATAAATGGAACACATAATAGAACAAATTATGATTTATCGCGTCATCAAGAATATAGTGGAAAATCACAAGAATATTTAGATCCAGAAACAAATGAAAAATATATTCCATATATTATTGAATCAACATATGGACTTGATAGAACTTTCTTAGCTGTTTTATTCGAAAGCTATCATGAAGATACACTTCCTGATGGAACCACAAGAGAAGTATTAAGTTTAAAACCATCTTTAGCTCCTTATAAAGTGGCAGTACTTCCACTAATCAAAAAACATCATAGTGATAAAGCGTTAGAAATTTATGATATGTTAAGCAAAAAATTTATGACAACTTATGATGAAGCTGGTAATATTGGAAAACGTTATAGAAGAGAAGATGTTATTGGAACTCCATATTGCATTACAATTGATGATGAAACATTAAATCATAATACAGTTACAATAAGAGATAGAGATACTATGGAGCAAATTACACTTTCACTTGAAGACATTGTATCTTACATTGAAGAGAAAGTGAAAGACTTTATATAATAGAAAAAGAAATCTTAAAGCAGATTTCTTTTTCTATTATATAAGATATTCTTACAAAATAAGAATAGAGAAGATAGCTAACAGGCACACGTTAGATTGCGCCTCCTTTTTTATATGAAGTTTCTTATCAATCTGTGTTTGTTCTATCATAATAGAATATCTTTGTCAAACATAAATTTCATTTTTTACCTTGTTCTTTTCATTATTGTGTGCTAAAATAAAAACAGAATAGGAGTGGGTATAAATGGATAAAAATTATTTTGATAGAAGCTATAATGATCGAGAAAAAATGGTTTATTACTTTGAAAAATATAAAGAAGCATTAAAATGTAAAAAAGAAGCAGAAGCAAATGAATTTCTTCATTTGGCCCACCATTACTTAAAGGCAAGTCAAATATTAAAAGAGAATAATGCGGAGTAGAAGAGATGAAAAAGGGGAATACTACAATTGAACAGTTGCTATATATTTTAGACGATAATGTTCTATATCAACAATTATTACATGGAAGCGATGATTGCTCTTTTTTAAATGGCACTTTACCTAGAAGAGAATGTTTAGATGAGTTTTCACGTGTTTTAAATAGTACTGTTCTAATTATGAAAAGAAATAAAAATTTTCATTATCTATCTCTTATTATAAAAATTTTAGAAAAATTGTATTTAGAGCAAATGAAAGAAGATCCATTTTCCTTTTATGAAAATAAAGCCTGCTTAAATTTACTAGAATTATATCAAAAATATCCTGGAGAACTTGCTCCATTTGGAGAATTTTTGTCTAAAATCCGTTTTGAATATTATCAAAATGAAATAGGTAGATATTATCATAAACAAATGAAAAAAAGTAAAATATTAAATGATTTTGAATTAAATGATCTTTTAAAATACTTAATGATTTATAAAAATCACTTAATGCCTCATCATTATCTCCGTTATTTGTTTTATGTTTTGTTTGAAAAAAATCATGAATTTAGAATTTCTTCTGAAATCTATGCAGAGCTATTTCGTTTTTTAATTTTAGATTTATTTGAACAATTAGGTTTTCAAGATCATGTAAAAGTTGTTTCATTAAAAGATGATATACCATTTATTTATGAGGGAAATGATCTTTATATAAATAGAGAAGTTATAAAAACAACACTAGAAGAAAACTTATCGTATTTACCATATTTGTTTGATTTACTTGAAAAAAGAAATAAATACCAATCTTTTGTTCATAATAAATATGAAGAAATTAAAAGCAGAAAACAGTATACAATTAAAGAAATATTAGGTATAGAACCTTTTTATGAACAATTTTCTTATTTAAGTATTGAAAAAGAAATTGTTGACCAAAGCTTAATTAGTCGTTTGCGTTTTTTTGAAGATGTATCACCATCTCTTTATCAACGTATTATTGAAGATTATGAGCAACAAATTATAAAAGCAGTAAAGAATAAAAAAAGTGAAATTTCAGAAAAGCCCATTTTAACACTTGATGAATTGCTTGATAAAATAGTTTTGGAAAAAACATCAGTTTTACATACCTTTCCATATTTAATGACAGATTATCATAGTGATGGAACAAGAAAGAGTATTATAGAATTATTGATGTCATATGAAAAAGAAATAGAACTTTCAAAAAAAGGAAATAAAGAGATACATAAAGATCTTGCTAGATATTATGAACAAACCATTTTAACAACATCATTAGATATTTCAAAAATTATTGAAGAGATAATGACAATTCTAAAATATGAAATTAGATATTCAGAAACAGAAGTTTTATTAGAAAAAATATTTTGTGAATATTTCGTAGGAGAGTTTTTCGATAATTTAGAAAAAAAACGTTTAACATATGAATCATTAGAAATACTTCTCTCCAAAATCAATGAATATTTTACAAAATTTTATGAGGTAGAGCAAAAAAGAATTAGTCGTTATGTAATTAAAGATCATGAAAAATGGCTTTTCGCAAGTAATCATTTAAAATGTTTATATCATTATGTAGAATATATGAGTAAACCAGAGCTTTATGAAAATGCTGAGCTTCATTTAACACAAGTATTAGACTTAAAATATGCAAAGGAAATAGAGAAAAAAGTCTTAAAAAAGAAGATTGTAAGTCAAAAAGTTTATATGGTAATACTTGTTATTTTAATTTTAATTTTTTCAATCTCACTATTTTTACTTGGAAGAATTTTATGGCATCATTGGAGTGCTAATAATAGTTATAATAAAATTCAAGAGCAAATGGGAGCAACGAAGCCAATTCCAAATAAAGTATTAGAAGTGGATCCAGATAGAGATGAATTTCCAATCAATGATGATATACCACAAATAGATTTTGAACCGTTAAAGTCTGAGAATGAAGAAGTAGTCGCTTGGGTCAGAATTGATGGTACAGAAATTAACTATCCTGTATCGCAAGGAGAAAACAATGAATTCTATTTAAATCATTTATATAATAAAAAGTATAACATTAGTGGCTCTGTTTTCATGGATTATCGTAATAATACTGATTTTACCTCTGAAAATACAATTCTTTATGCCCATAATCTTAGAAATGGAACAATGTTTGGTTCATTAAAAAAATATAAAAATGAAGAATATTTAAAAGAACACAAATATGTATGGCTTATTACTCCAGATGCTACGTACCAATATGAAATTTATGCGGCTTATGAATTTGATTCTGCAAAAGATAAATATGAATTTAATTTTGATAGTGAGGAAAGTTTTTTAGATTATCTAGAAAATATAAAAGAAAAATCCATTATTTCTAGTGATTTAGAAGTTACTCCAAAAGATCATATTTTAACCCTTTCTACTTGTACAGACGAAAATGGTTCTAAACGCTTTATTGTAATAGCTAAGAGAATTGTAAAATATGTCGTAATAGACAATAATATGTCAAGTAATGCCACAGAAGAGAAAATAGAGGATTGACATTCTATTCAAAATAGTAGATAATGGTAATGTAAGAATAAGGGAGAGTGTTTTATGAAAAAAACTTTAAAAATGATGAGCTTTTTCGCAATTGCATTTTGTGCACTATGTATAGGAACAGGAGTAGCATCAGCTGCTGAAATTGATATCCATGTTATTAATGGACAAGATGGTACAGGAATTGACTATGGTTCAATTACAACAACAAAAAATAGTTGTACTATATCAGGAGATAGTTCACTTATCACAATTGCAAGTGGTCAAGAAATGCATATAAAGGTAGATGAAGGATGTACTCAATCATTCAAAATCAATGTAAAAGAAGGATATGAAATAGAAAGTATTTTAAAAGATCGTCAATATATTGCAATTCCAGCAGATGGAGTAGTTACTTTTTCTGATCTTAGTGCAGATAGTGCTTTATGTGTAAAATATAAGAAGATAGGAGCACCAAACAGCCCTAATACTGGAGATGTAGCTTATGTACTTCCAGTAGCTGCAGTAGCACTTATCTCATTAGGATTAATGATTATAATTTCTCGTAAAAGACGTAATGTAAAAGCTTAATCAAATAAAGAGTTATGAAAATAGCTCTTTTTTCTTTTTTAGTTAAATTTTTAGATAAAAAGTATAGTATTTTTTAAGTAACTTTTTATAAGTTCTTAAATGCTGTTATATTCTTATTTTATGAGGATTTACGACATTTTATTTTTAGAAAATGTTTGAATATATTTTTATAATTTCTTATATTTTTGCTTTCAAAAGTAGTAAATTAGTAGTAAAAATTTAAATATTTTTTGAGACATTAATTTTAAATATTAAAAATGCTGTGACATTGTACATTATTAAAGTATAGTCTTATGAGCGAGACTAGTGGCGTAGCCACAAAGTCCTCGCCATAATAGGGTATAGTATTACCCTTATTATGTAGCGTGTAGCATGTAGCAAATTTTTTATTTAATTTTAGTTTTAATTTCTTTTAGTCTTTCGACAAATTCTTTTTTATTATTTAAAAGATTGCGTAATTCTTTTAAATAATTGTTATACTCCATATCTTCTACAAAGAAATTAGCATAACCACCGTTTCCAAATTTTTCTAATGTATGTTTATAACATTCCTCAATTGTTTCTTCCTCACTAAGTTTATTAAAATGTGTAATGCTATAAAGATAAATTCGTTTTAATGAATCATCAACATCGATATTTCTATCTGCAGATGATAATATTTTTCCATAAATACTTCTAGGCTCTCGATTTAATGAAGCCCTATGATCTTCTATTGCCTCTTTCATTATTATTAAGTTCTTGTCATTAAAAAAATTATTTAAGTTCGTATCATTATACATAATTTGAGCAGAAACTTTTTCATGATTTTTATAATCTACATAATAACCAATATCATGATATGCCGCTATTACATAAAGCATGTTATTATCAATATCCATATTTTTACTTAATTTATAGCATCTATTGATAACATAGTTAATATGCTCTATTTGATGTCCTTTATCATTTAGTTTATATCGTGGAAATATGTTTTGTTCAATATATCTTTTTAATTCTTCATTCACATTCATTAACTCATCTCCATAATACTAATTTATAATAAACGACTTTAAGTTTATAAAAATTAGCGTGTTCGCTTGTTTAATAAACTAACTTATAGTATAATTCCTTTAGGGAATATCAGTTGTTGAGTGTCTACCAAATCTCTAATAGAGAGGAGGTTTGATAAAAATGAAAACTAGGACTTTTATCATTAAAGCTCTTAAGCTCATTGCTATCATTTTATTTCTCCTTATCATTATGATAGTAGTAATAAAAAAATGACACTTAATTCTTCATTGAATTAAATGTCTTCACAATTCATTGGGTAGACATTCAACTCGCAAAAACTGAATGTTCCCTTTTTTATTTTATGCAAGTTCCCTTGACATATTCATAATAACACATTTTATAATTATTGTCAAAAATTCATATCAGAAAAAATGTATCATTTTTATGTAATTGTATGAAGATTTTATATAAAGTAGTAAATTAGTAGTAAAATAAGATATTAGATTATTCATACATCGTTTAAAATAAAGAATTCACATCGAAAATCAAAGTTTTTGATATAAAAATTCTCAATTTTATAGAATTACGAAATTCTACATCTAAGGTATGTTCTGAAAAAACTTTTATTTGTAAAATGTAAAAGAAAGGAGAAAAAAATATGAATCAAGAAAAGATTGGAAAGTTTATTGCAGATATGCGAAAAAAGAAAAGAATTACACAAAAAGAATTTGCTGAAAAATTAGGAGTTACAGATAAAACAGTTTCAAGATGGGAAAATGGACTATGACCTTACAAATGACACAAAATAAAAAAATACAAGATTTGCTTTATTT
>CANSDD010000001.1 GCA_947645535.1 uncultured Mycoplasmatota bacterium | reverse complement strand
ATTAAATGTAAGGAAATCTTTCTTTCTATCAAAAGAAGTTAACATAATATACATTATAGAAAGTTTTATAAAAGAAAATAATATGTACTATTTATAACAAAATCAAACAAAATTTGTAATAATTACATGATATATTATCTTCTGAACAATATATAAAATATATAATTATCATCTTATTATTTTATATAAATGAATCATTATAAATATATCATTTAAAACTATTATTTTATCTAATTCTGATTAAGCATTTTCATATTTTAATAATATAATACGTTTCTATACCTTATTTATTTTAATTTAAAATGATTTAGATGGATAATTCATTATCTCATAATTAAAAATTTAAATTACTCATCCCCTACTGTTTAAAAAAAACATGAAAGTAGGGGGAAGGGACACAAAAAAATACTATATAATATAGTACTTTTATTCACTTACTTTTCTAGATTGTATTTCAGCGATTTTTTCAAATATTTCTGCAGCATTTTTTTCATTTATTTCAGTATATCCAAGTTCTTTTAAAGCTTGAACTTTAATAGTGTTTAATTCTAATGTACGACTCATTTTTTCTTCAATTTTATGTTCAATTTGATCAATAAATCGTTTATGACATTCAGCTATCTTAGTCTTAGAAGCCCCACCACCATGATATAATGTAAATGCAGAGAATAAGATACTTTCGAAAATAAATTGTTCATCTTCATTAAAAACAAATTCTAATGGCTTAATAGATCCAGTTGCTTTTGCTACATATGCTAAGATATATTTTAATTCTCTAGAACTATCTAAAGACTGTAAAAAATGATATAAATACTTGAATGTATAATAAGCATCATCATCTTTATCGTCTTCTAGGCGTTCTTTCATAATATCTACTACATTCATCATAACTTCTTTTTGCCTTTTATTTAATCCACTATAGATAGAATTGTTAGATTCAATAGAAGAACTTTTCTGTGAAGTTTCAAACAAATTATTGATACGTGCTTCTACGTCCATAATATAATCTGTATCTACTTTAATATCATCTAATTCTTCTGCAGATTTAATGCCTAATAAATTTAATAATAGAACTTTTTTATCCTTTGGTAATTTGTTTATATCATCTAATTCTAAGTAATTATAAACCATTTGCCTAGATACTCCTAAAAATTTTGATAATTTGACTTTTGATATTCCTAATTCATGTAATATTTCATTTAATCTGTCCATATCATCAACCCTCCTATTATCATTTTATCACTTTCTTGTCAAATGTCAAGTGTAAACAAAAAGTCCATAAAATTTAAAAAAGTAGAGAAAGTGACAATCACTCTCCTCTACCCTATTATAAATACCATAATTTTTCTCCGTTTTTCCTAACTTCTTTAATAAGTCCACCACCTAAGCATTCGTCGTCTTTATAAAATACACATGCTTGACCTGGTGTTACTGCTTTAATACCTTGTGAATATGTTACTAGAATATGATTATCATCTATATATTCCATATTGACTGGATTATCTTGTTGCCTATATCTGAATTTAGCACAACATTTATTTGGCTTTGTATCTCCTATCCAGTTGATTGTATCGATAATAGCACTATCACTATATAAATATTCATTATCATCTCCATGTGCTACATATAATATATTTCTATTCAAATTTTTTCCTACTACAAAAGTTCGCTCATCATTCCCCCCTAGATTTAATCCTTTTCTTTGTCCAATTGTATAATACATTAGTCCAATGTGATTTCCTATTACTTCATTTGTTTCTATATTTATAATTTTACCTGGAATATTTGGTAAATAGTTCTCTAAAAACTTAGTAAAATTTCGTTCTCCAATAAAGCATATTCCAGTAGAGTCTTTTTTTTTGGCTGTAACAAGATTATATTCACTAGCAAGTTTTCTTACTTCAGGTTTATCTAAATTTCCAATTGGAAATAAAACATGAGATAATTGTTTTTTAGATAATTGAGATAAAAAATAAGTTTGATCCTTATTATGATCAACTGCCTTTAATAATTTACCATTTTCAATTCTGGCATAATGACCAGTAGCTATATAATCAGCCTCTAATTTTTTTGCTTCTTTTACAAACATATCAAATTTTATATATTTATTACACATAATATCTGGATTTGGTGTTCTTCCTAATTTTAGTTCTTCTAAAAAATAAGTAAAAACATAATCCCAATATTCTTTTACAAAATCAATTCTATGAAGAGGAATTCCAATCTGCTTACAAACTTTTAATGCATCATTATAATCTTGCTCTTGCGGACAAATATTCTGATTTAATGTAGGATTCCCTAAAAAATCATTATTTAAAGAAGCATCCCAATTTCTCATAAATAAACCAATTACTTCATATCCTTGATTTTTAAGTAATATAGCAGCTACACTACTATCAACTCCACCACTCATTCCAATTACAACTTTTTTCATAAAACTCACCATTAACATTATATCATTAAATGCAAAAAATACATAATAATAGAATACATATTATATTTAGCCATTTTATTATATATATTTTCAACAATTCAGAATGTTTTATCCGTTTTAAAACTTCTCTTAATTTTTCAATATTTTGTGGTGCTCTTAAATCTTTATTAGCTCGCCATTCGTATTTTTTCCAAAATGGTTGATTACTGTGTTGTCTAATACATTCTTGCATAGCTATTAAATCAATATCAAAGACAATATTTGTTAATTCCATTTAAATCTCTTCTTATAAATTTTTGTTTATCATTATACCATTATCAAATCATATGTACAATAAAAGAAATTTATCTATTTTATTATCTGAGTAATCATTTTCATAATATTAGGCATAGCAAGTGTTTCATATAATGTACACAATAGTAATAATACTAAAACAATTCCTAAGACAACAGAATACTTGCCCATAATTGTTTTAAAATCTATTGTCTTTTTTTTAAAAGTTGCTTCAATCATTTTTAAAGAAACAGAAAGAGCATAAATCATTAAAATAGTATAGGAAAGTATAGCAATTATTTGATGAGGAAATACATATACTAAAGCCATAATAATACCTTTCCAATTATAGGTAAAAAATAAAGTTCCAATGGAAAATCCTAAGGTAAAAGCCTTACAGAAAAATAAAAATAGCATAATAGGAATTCCTATAATTGATATTCCAAGAAGCCATATTGTAAGTGCTAATAATGTACTATTTAAAGCATTATTTATCAAAAGAGATATATAATCTATTTTTTCAACTTTTATTACATTAATATAATTATTTAGATACTCTTTTACCAGTGTTTTATCTGAACTTGATAAAATTGTTATAAAAAATGCTCCTGTAATCACACCAATTAATACTAATACTAAAAGAAAGATAGTGAACTTTTTATTTGTTTTAATTTTACTTTTTAACTTGTCCATTTTTTGTTTCATATATTTCACCTCGCTAAATTATATGAAATAGAAAAAAAGTTATTCCAAAAAATAAAAAATTATATTATAATAGCTATATGAGGTGATTTTTGTGAGCAAAAATAATAAATCTAAAAAAACAATGAATATAAATTTCAAAAAAATTGGTGTAATCATTTTATTATTAGCAACTGTTGCTATGTATATTTCTTCATTAATATTTATATAAAAATAACACAACAAGATTAAAATCAAAAGTTAAAAAAAGAGAAAATTACTTAAAAAGAGAAAAATAACTTTTCTCTTTTATTGATATGTCCTAAACAGGAGTCAAATCATTATTTGGCTGCTTTTTTATTTTCTTTTAATAAATCCCTTATTTCTTCTAATAATACAACATCATCTGCTTTTTTAGATTTCTCTTCTACCTTTTTCTCTTCTTTCTTATTTTCTTTATGTGTAATTTTATTGATGATTTTCAGTAGAATAAAAATACAAGCTGCTACGATTAAGAAATCAACTACATTTTGAATAAAGGCTCCATAACCAATAACAGCATCTCCTATTTTTAAAGATAAACTAGTAAAATCTAAACCTCCAAGTATCATTCCAATAATTGGCATCAATAAATCATTTACAACAGATGTAACAATTTTACTAAATGCCCCTCCAATAATAACACCTACTGCCATGTCAAGTACATTTCCTCTTGAAATAAATTCCTTAAATTCTTTTAACATCATAATCCCTTCCTTATACTTAATTTTATTATAATATAATATTACTTTTTATACAAGAAAAAGAAGCAATTACTTCTTAATCTTCTGCTTCTTCTAACATATTTGTAATAAAAATACCATAACCTTTTTTCGGATTATCAACAACTACATGTGTTACAGCTCCTATAATTTTATCATTTTGAATAATTGGAGATCCACTCATTCCTTGAACAATTCCTCCACTTTTATTTAAAAGTTCTTGATCAGTAATTTCAAATACTAAATTTTTTGTTTTTTGCTTTAAATTGTTATCAATTTTTGTAATTTCTATATTATACTCTTTTATTGTCTTTCCTTCTAATACAGTTAATATTTTCGCACTTCCTTTTTGAATTTCGTTAGGATTTGCGACTTGATATTTTTCTCTACCATCTATATCTCCAGTATAATTACCAAATATTCCTTGTGCAGTATTTTCCACAATTGTACCATTTACTTTTTCATAATTAAATTCAGCGTTTTTTTCTCCTGGGACACCATTTTTACTAGAATCAATACTAGTTACATTGGACTCATATATTTTTCCATCTTTAATTTCTAAAATTTTGCCTGTTGATTTTTCAGTAATTTCGTGACCTAAAGCTCCAAATATTTTGCTTTCTGGGTCAATAAATGTGAGTGTTCCTATTCCACTAATACTATCTTTTACATATAATCCTGTCTTATAAACGCCTGCTTCATCTTTATACAATTTTAAATTGGTATTTTTTAGAAGGTCATCTCTTTTATAGCCAATCTTAATAGTTCCTTCTGTTTTATGTTCATTTATTTCTGTAACCATATCGTCAATACTTGATATATTTTTATCATTAATAGATACAATAATATCTCCTACTTTTAATCCTGCTTCATTTGCTGGATATGTATTTTCTACTTTGTATACACCAACAATCATCACACCTTTAGAATTGATCTCAATTCCAATATTCTCCCCACCAGCAATTAAATAATCTGAATAAGCAAATACATTTATTGGTATGATATATAATGAAAGAAGAAGTAACAGGAATGATTTTTTAAATTTTTTAAAAAACATTTTTAATCTCTCCTTTACTTTTACAGACTACATTAGTATTATGGAAAAAAGAAATAAAATTATAGATACAAAAAAATACCATTTTGGTATTTTTAGTAAAATATCATTCTTCTATTTCAAAATCAGTTATTTCTCCATTTTCTAAAATGATTTTATTTACTTGTTCTTCTATTGATTTTAATTTTTCATCACATTCATTTACTAACTTCATTGCTTTTGTATATTTGTTAATAGAATCTTCTAAATCCGAAGTTCCATTTTCTAATTCATTGATAATTGTTTCTAATTCTTTTATTTTATCTTCAAATTTTTGTTCTTTTTCGGCCATTTTATTTTTTCTCCTTTTCTACAACTTTTGCTTTGACTGTTCCATCGTACAGTCTTATTTCTATACTGTCTTCTTTTATATCAGAAATACTTTTGATTATATGATTATTTTGATAAGTAAGTGTATATCCACGTTTTAATATTCCAAGCGGATTTAATAATTCTAATTTTTCAATTATTTGTTTTAATATAATTGCTTTTGGTTCAAAAATCTCTTGTGGATTTTTTAAAATATGGTTTTTTTTAAGATGTTCAAATAATTGCTTGGAAGTTTCCAATTTATGTATGATTAAAGTATTTATTTTTGTTTCGATTAAATCTAATTTTTGCTTTTTATTTTCATACATAATCATTGGAGTCTTTATTACATAAGAATTTTTCAAACTATCTAAATATAATTTATTATAATTGACCTTTTTTAAAATACTTTCTTTTAATCTAATTTTTAATTGTTCTATATGCTTTACTAAGTCAATCATATTAGGAACAGCTATTTCAGCTGCTCCTGTTGGTGTAGGTGCCCTTAAATCAGATACAAAATCACTAATTGTATAATCTATTTCATGTCCAACAGCACTAATCACAGGAACTTTAGAATGATAAATGGCACGTGCAACAATTTCTTCGTTAAAGGGCCATAAATCTTCTATAGAACCTCCGCCTCTTCCAACAATTAAAGTATCAATTTCATAATTTGCTGCCATATCTATCTTATTTGCGATATCACTAGCTGCATTTTCTCCTTGTACAAGTGCTGGAAAAAGAATTGTTTCACATATTGGAAATCGTCTTTTTATTGTGGATAATATATCTTTGATTGCTGCTCCTGTAGGTGCTGTTACAATACCAATTCTCATTGGAATTTTAGGAATAGTTTTTTTATGTGCCGCATCAAATAATCCTTCTTTGGCTAAATCTTGTTTTAATTTTTCAAATGCAATATATAAATTTCCTAAACCATCTTGCTCCATTTTTTCTACATATATTTGATATCCACCAGTTGCTTCATACACACTTATTCTACCAACTACTAAAACTTTCATACCTTCTGATGGTGAAAAATTTATTTTTTTAGCATTAGTACTAAACATAATAGCATTGATTTTACTTCCTTCGTCTTTTAATGAAAAATAAAAATGACCAGTTGTATGGGCTTTAAAATTTGATATTTCTCCTTTTAAAAAAACAGTTCTTAAATGTTCATCTGTATCAAATTTAAATTTTAAGTATTTGGTAACAGCACTTACTGTTAAATACTTATCTTGGTTCATTCAAAATCTCCTTTTCATGATACACTTTATCTAATACTCCATTAATCATTTTACGTACCTCATTATCACTATAAGATTTTGCAAGTTCTACTGCTTCATTGATGGCAACGACTTCTGGAGTTGGTGTATATAATAATTCATAAATACCGATTCTAAGTATTGCTTGATCTGTATTTCCTAAACGATCAATTGTCCAATCTTTTAAATACCGATTGGCTATATTATCAATGTCTTTTTGATATGTAAGTACTCCATAAACAACTTCTTTTATAAATTCATTATCTATTGTTGCAACTTCTTTTATAATATCATCAACTTGATATGGTATTTTATTTTTTTGGTATACGTTAATCTGATACAAAATTGTCATAATTTTAACGCGAAGTTCGCTTCTTGTTAATTGTTCCATTCTTAAATCACCTAAATAACATTTTATCATAAATAGAAAAAAATAGGAAGATTCCTACTTTAATTTTATATTTAATAAAGATTTTATTCTTTCTATTTCATCATATTTACTATTACGTATTACAGCACTACGTTTAGCAGTCATAATTAGTTTTATGGATAATGCAATGAAGGTTCCGAAAACAAATATCAACCCCAAAATATAAAGCCTTACATACATTAAATATAATCCTACTAATAAAGCAATAGTACCAATTGTTAAAAGAGTTAAAAGTAGAAATTTATTTCTAGTTTCAACTTCTAAATTTGATACTTTTAATTTTAAATATTCGATTTGTTCATCTTTTGACATTTTCATTTCATTCATACTATCAATTAACTTATTATAAATAATTTCATTTTTAGTTTTGCCATTGATATTTACATTCATAGTATAACCCCCCTTATGTATGAGGTATTATATATCAAAAACAGAAAAAAAGCAACATTACATTGCTTTTGACTTTGTCTCTTCATTTTCGATTTGCCTTACATCTGGTAAATTACTTGACAGAAAATTTAATAATTGTTCTGGGATTTTCATTTCTACTAAAATATTTTCAGCATGATGACCAAAACGTTTCATCTCTCCTTTTACTAAAATAATGCCATTTTTAAAGATTGTAGGTATTCTAAAGTTTCCTACTGAATCTTGACAAAAAGGAAAATTTAGTGTTATCTTTGACTCATTCCACATAAGTGGTGGGACAGATGGAAAATTTATCATAATCTCTGCACGAGCCATTCTAGTTTCCATTTCTTTTAATAAACCATTAGCTCTTAAATTTTCTTCTGTTATTCCAGCTAATTCCAAGCATCTAATATAATTTGCAAATACGACATCATTTGGACATATTTCTAAATAATGATCAGATATTGGTGTATGATTTAATTTCTTATTTATCGTTTTTTTTTTGCTGAATTAGTTTCTCTCAAAGCTACCAGTTCAGCTTCTCTTCTTGCAATCATCTCTTTTTCTGTTAGAATTTTACGCCCTTGAGTTAATAAACTCTCATTTTTCACTATACTATTAACAGAAAATGCAGTATAATCGCTTTCTTCTAATACATATTCTTTGCTTCCAATTAAATTTTTTTCATGTAATAAATAAACGGGAAGTGATGGATATAGATTTTGATAGCTTTGACAAGTCTCTTCTACAGAAGTTGCATTAGGATCTTCATATATAATCGTTTTTATTCCATTTTTTTCTGGAATAATTGTTAATGGTTTTTTAGATACTACTGTAGCAATAGCCCCCCATATACTATAGTGCATTTTATTTTCATAAAATTCACTTTCTCCATTAAATACTATAATTTTGTTTTCTGCCAAACTTGTTTCTTCTAAATCTGAATTATTTTCTTGTTTAATCATAGGTTTTCTCAAAAAATGAATCATCCGTGCACTTGTAACTGGTTTTCCCTCTACCATTTTCACTGTTGGAATATAATTTTCATAATCTACAAAACATGCACCTGGTTCAAAATCTTCTCCACTTATATATTGATCAATGTCAAAATCTAGTGAAACATTTATTTTTTCTAACAATTTCAAATTAGAAACACTAATTTCAGCATTTTCAATTAAAGTTATTTTACCTTGATATTTTTTTACTATAGTTTGATCATAAACATAAAATATAATTTCTTTTCCCAATTCATTATTATCTATTGTTCCTTGATATATAGAAAAATTTATACCATTCGTAGTCTCTTCTGATAGTTTATTATTAACTGTTTCTTCTAAAATAATGTCTTTCCCTACTTGTTCAGCTTCTTCATTTTTCTCTAATTCGTTATCAGAAGCCTCAATTAAATCACTACTTGTTTCATTTTTTTCTACATTATTATCAATAGGCGCAATCGAATTTTCTTCTTGCTTTATATCAAGTTTGTTTTTTATTGTACTAGTAATTGATGAACCTGCACTTTCTATTTCTGATGTAATTACTTTTTTTCTTCTCTTTAAATTAAAACTTAATCCATCTTCATAAATATCAGTTAAAACTCTAAATGTATCATCATTCTTATAATTACCAATTAATCTTCCTTCTTCAGTAGATAAAATGAAAGCGTCTCCTTCTACAAGTTCAAAGCCTTTTGCACTTTTACCATCTGCATTTACAATTATTACATACTTTTTTTCAGTTTCTGTATCTAATAAATAATCTACCACATAAGCTTTTATACTAGAGCCATTCTCTTTCCTTAAATATATTACTTTAGAATTTAATGCCATAGTAACCCCTCCATTACTTAATTTATTATACAATAAAATACTATTATTGTCAAAGAAAAATCAAGTAAAAAAAAGAGACTGTAAAATTTTGTCAAATTTCAGTTCCTTTTCCACGATATAACATAACCAAATACCATATCTGTAAATACATAAACATCACAACGAGCATAATCCAACCAATAATTGGAATAATTAGGCCTAATATCCAAATATATGGTGAGAAATATATTTCTCTACCTGGTGTTTCTAGTTTTGCATTTACTTCTACTAAAATTTGAAGTTGAAAGACTGTTAGTGCAAACATAAAAGCTGCAAAAGCAACAGAAACAAGCGAAAGGATAATTCCTAATATACCAGTTAATTCTGGTATTTCGATTACTGCAAAAGCTGAAAACGCGAATGTTGTGAATAATGATATAAGTCCAATCAAAATAAGTACAAATATAAAAATACCTTTAGGTAACTTCTTTGTCCATCGATAATACCAAGCCTCTTTATCATAAACATCTAATAGTGCGCCTAAAACAAGCATACTACTTCCTCCAGATAAAAAAGCAAGTACTAACCAAATCCACCAATTTTCTTTTTCTAATAATTTCATAATTTTTCTCCTTCTTATTCTATATTATTTTATGAGTTTATTTTTCCCTTTACTTCATTTTTTAAACGATATAATACATTTAATGCTTCAAGTGGTGTCATCTCTACAATATTTAACTTTTCTAATTCTTCTTCTACTTTTGATTTTTGAGGTACAGCTACCAATTCATCAAGTGGCAGAGATTCTTGGATTTTAATATCTCTTTTTTTCTCTTTATTCTCATATACAGATAAAATTTGATCCGCTCTTTTTATTAAACTATCTGGAAGATTTGCTAGTTTAGCAACATGGATTCCATAACTTTTATCTACACTACCCTCTTTTATTTTGTGTAAAAATGTGATATTTCCTTCTTCTTCATGAGCACTTACATGAATATTTTTTAAATGTTTTAAATTCTTTTCTAAATCGGTTAATTCATGATAATGAGTCGAAAATAACGTTTTAGCATGAATGTTATCATGTATATATTCAATAATAGCTTGCGCTAAACTCATACCATCAAAAGTTGCTGTTCCTCTACCTAATTCATCAAATAAAATCAAACTCTTTTCTGTGGCATTACTAATCGCGTTATTTGCTTCTGTCATTTCTACCATAAAAGTTGATTCACCACTTACTAAATCATCGCTCGCTCCAATACGCGTAAATATATGATCAAATATTGGGATCATCGCTTTACTTGCTGGTACAAAACAACCTATTTGAGCCATTATCACAGTAATTGCAAGTTGTCTCATATAAGTTGATTTTCCTGCCATATTCGGACCAGTAATCAATAAAATATCTGTTTTCTTATCCATTATTATATCATTCGGAACATATTCACCATCAATTACTTTTTCAACAACAGGATGTCTATCATCATAGATTTCAATTACTTGTTCATCTGTTAATGTAGGCCTTATATAATTATTTTCTTCAGAAACTGTTGTAAATGATTGTAATACATCAATTTCACTAATTACTTTAGAAACCTGTTGAAGTCTTGGGATATATTCTTTTATTTTGTCTCTAATTTCTGTAAATAATTGATATTCAAGATCTATGATTTTTTCTTCAGCATTTAAAATAAGTGCTTCTTTTTCTTTTAAAATTGGGCTAATATAACGTTCCCTATCAACAAGTGTTTGCTTTCTTTCATAACCATACTCTGGCTTTACTAAATTTAAATTTGCTTTAGAAATTTCAATATAGTATCCAAATACTTTATTATATCCAACTTTTAAATTTTTAATCCCTGTTTTTTCTCTCTCTTCTGTTTCAAAACGGGCAACAAAATCTTTTCCACCTTTTCGTAAATCTTTTAATTCATCTACTTCAGCATTATATCCTCTTTTGATCAAATATCCTTCTTTTAAAGTAATTGGGGGATTTTCATAAATACTTTTATCTAATAATTCATATAAATCATCTAACGTTTCAATCGTGTGATAAAATCCAATTTTGTTTAATATTTCAGCTATTGTTGGAAGTACTTTTAAAGAATTTTTTAATTGTAATAAATCTCTTGCATTAGCATTTCCAAAGGCAACTCTTCCACTTAAACGTTCTAAATCATATACTTCATAAAGTGCAGAACACAAATCTTCTTTTAAAATAAATTCTTTTAATAAGGTTTCTACTGTATCATATCTGCGATTAATTTCTTCTTTGTCAACAAGCGGATTTTCAATAAAGGACTTTAACATTCTTCCACCCATTGCTGTTTTGGTTTTATCTAATAACCAAACAAGTGAATAGTTACGTTGTTTTAATCTAAGTGTTTCTGTTAATTCTAGATTTCTTTTTGTATGAATATCCATTTTTAAATAATTTTTTTGTTCTTCTATTACAGCTTTTTGTAAATGAGATAAACTTCTTTTTTGAGTATTTGTAATATAAGTTAATAAATGTTTGATTACTTCTATATATCTCATATCTCCAATATCTTCATAGATATAACGATATTCTTCATAATCTTCAATATTATCAGAAACGGAAATAGATACTTTAAATTGATTTTTTAGTAAAGAGACTACTACATTATCAACTTTATCACTGATAATGGCTTCTTTTAATCCAATGCTAACAACTTCACTTACTAGTTTGTTTACATTGTGTTCTATCAATTCTACTGCCATAAATCCTGTTGATATATCAGCATATGCTAGTGCATAAATATGTCCAAAATCTAAAATGCTTCCAATATAATTAAAATCTTTTTCAGGTAATGAATCATAATCTAAAATAGTTCCTCTTGATACAATTTGAGTTAATCCCCTTTTCACAATTCCTTTTACAAATTTAGGATCTTCCAACTGCTCACATATTCCAACTTTATATCCTTTTTCCACTAGTTTATCTATGTATAAATTAGCTGAATGATAAGGAACTCCACTCATTGGGATACGTTCTTCTAATCCAGCACTTTTCCCTGTTAACGTAAGCTCTAATTCCCTAGAAACCAAAATGGCATCTTCGAAAAACATTTCATAAAAATCGCCTAGTCTAAAAAAGATGATAACATCTGGATTTTCAGCTTTTATTTCTAAATATTGCCTCATTGCTGGGGTTACTTTTGTTAAATCTACTTCATTACTTTTCATGGTCTCACCAATTACATTTTAGCACAAAAATAAAAGAGAAGTCCATCTTTTCTCCTTTATTTTTCTAATTTTTTTAATATTCTAAAGCCTTTATCAATATGTTTGATTGGAATCGTTTTGATATTATAACGATATTTCCTTTGTAACTCTATGGTTATATTGCAATTTTCACTTATGTGCTGATGACTAACTTATTTGTTTAACTTTGATATATTCATTTACTAAGACAGTTTGTAAATGCATAATAAAAGGATAATTGTTTATTCTGTTATAAACGTGATTAAAAAGCACACTTTCACTATAGATTTTTTAAATATTCTATTGCTTCATCAATATGAGAAATTGAAACAATTTCTATTTTATAGTTGTTTTTTTCTTTTAATTCTACTGCTTCTTCATAGTTCTCACCTGCTGGTACAAAAAAGATTTCAGCTTTCTTTTTTACGGCTCCCTTTAGTTTGTATTTTACTCCTCCAATACTGCCTACAGTCCCATCTAAATCGATTGTTCCTGTTCCGACTATCGTATGTCCTTTTGTTAAATCATCTTCTATTAACATATTATAAATGGAAAGAGCTGTCATAAGTCCACCAGAGGGACCTGATTCACTATTAGTAAAATGAAATTTTATTGTAGGATCTGTATCTAACTGTGCTACTTGTGATAATAATACACCAACAATATTTTTTCCTTCTATATTTTGAATCGTTGCAGTTCGAAAAATCTCTTTTTCATCTGCTAATACCTTTATAGTAATTTCATCTCCTGCTTTTAAAGTGTTAATAACTTCTGATAAATCATCTTTACTTTTGATTGTTTTACCTTCTACTTCTAAAATTTGGTCTCCTACTGCAAGGGTTGTAATAGCTTCTTCATCTATATAGCTAATATATATCTTTTCTGAATTTATATCTACTTTTTTTCCGGCTTTTTCATATCCTACGATTGTCGCATTACTAATTGCTTCTTCTAATAGTATTTTATCTCTAAAAATAAGTTCTTTCATTGTCTCGTTATCATATAACATATCTTCTTCTTTTAATATATCCCAGCTTGGTGAAAAATAAGCAATCAATAAAGTGGGAATTGTTGCTTTTAATTCTGATACATAGGCAAGATTAAAACTACCTTCACTTTGATACCCACCCTCAATTTCAATTCGCTCAGATACATCTAATAATCCTCCAGGAGCGTCTATATAATAAGGAAACTCATAAGTAAGTACTACACCTAATACAATAAGAATTGTAAAAAAACGAATATTTTCTATCAAAAATTGTTTGACTTTATCATAAACTTTAGTAATCAAATGAATCACCTCTCTATAACAATTATATCAATAAAGGAGAATGTTATGAAAAAAACATGGATTAGTATTTTAATAATGAGTCTTTTCATTTTTATTGGTTTTCAAATTTTAACAGAAAGTAAAGAAATTTTAAAATCTGTTACATTCTCTTTTAACATATGGAAAAATAATATATTTCCTTCTCTTTTTCCATTCTTTGTACTATCAGAAATACTAATGAATTATGGCTTTGTTGAATTATGTGCTGAAATATTGAAACCACTTATGGTTCGCTTTTTTAAAACGAGTAGTAATTCTGCATTTATCTTTGTCATGAGCATTATATCAGGTTTTCCCTCAAATGCCAAGTACACACGAGAATTATTGAATCAGGGACTTATTGATGAAAATGAAGCTACTAAAATACTTATGTTTACTTGTTTTTCTAATCCTTTATTTATTTTGGGTACTGTTTCTATTCTTTTTCTAAATAATAAAGAAGTAGGCATTTTGATTCTAATTTGTCATTATATTAGTAATTTTATAATTGGTTTTTTGTTTCGAAATTTCCACCCTACCAAAGAAAAAGATACTTCTGTTTCTCTAAAAAGTGCAATCAGTTCTATGCATCAAAAAAGGATCAATAATCCCCTTAATTTTGGTCAAGTTTTAACTCGTTCGCTTCAAAAAAGCATTGAAACATTACTTCTTATTTTAGGTACTGTTACCACATTTTTAGTAATTACAACAATTATAGATCATAATATTCAATTAGGTAATTATAATCAAAGCATCTTAAATGGATTTATTGAAATGACACAGGGTTTAAAATATGTTAGTATTCTAAATATTCCATTAAAATTAAAAAGTATCTTAAGTGCTATGATACTTTCATTTGGTGGACTATCTGTCCATATGCAAGTGGAGAGTATTATTAGCGACACGAAAATACGTTATTTTCCATTCCTAGTTGCTAGATTACTCCATGCTCTTCTTGCATCAATTCTTGTTTTCTTATTATTTGATTTTTGGATTTATTTTTTATAAACCAAGATTTTTAGTTCTATTATCATATTGATAAACCATACGTATTCCAAAGTTTCTATCAGCAATTACCTTGTTGGTTACAGGAATTTCAATAATTAAAATAGTATTATTTTTTCCTGTTCCTACTCCTGATACTGTGTTTTGCGTAATCTTATATTCGCCAATAGAACTACCATCCATCATTGTCATTTGATAATCTCCATAAATAATGGTCTTATTTGCCCTATCTACTTTTAATATTTTCGTACTAGAATCACTATAAGTAAATGTATAGCAATCAGTTCCACAAGCTACTATCTTTGTAATTTCCAATGTGTTAAAATCTAATCCTATTTGCTTCTCTATATTAGACTTTTTTATCATCATTTCTGTTTTTAGCCCAGAAGATACATACAATTCTTTCACAACAATAACTATTTGAAATAAGAAAAACATAATAATGAGAGCTAATGTAAAAGATGCAATTAACTCTATTAGTGTAAAACCTTTATTATTCTTCATTTTTTCACCTCTATGCTATATTTAATGTTGCAAATGTTCCATCTTCAAACTCTGCAATCAATCTATAAGTCGTACTATCACTATTACTATATTTTATAGATGTAATAAATTGTTTCATTTCTTCTGATAAATCGCTATCTGTTTGCATAACACTTTTTAATCCATCTAAATTTTGGCTTGTAATAATCACTTTCTTTATTTTTAAAGATGTCATCAGTGCATTACAATAACTTGTTTCAGATAAATAAGTATCTCTACAGCTACTTACTTCAATATATTTTTTACTAATTGATATAGAAGCTGATCCTATCATATTAAGCCCATTTAATTTTAAATAATCGCTTACATTTCCTAGTGCATATAATTCTTCTGAATTATTATACTTAAATCCATTGGTATAACTTTTATTGATTGTCCTAGCTTGTGTATATAAGAATACAAGCGTTGTTACAATAAATGTAGCTACCACCAATGTTTCTGTCAACATAAACCCCTTTTTGTTTAACTTTTTCATAAAAACTCCTCCCACAGACTTGAATTTATTCTAATAGTATTATATAATAGTTTCAGGATAAAAGCTAGTCCAAAAATATAAAAGGGGATGAAAATTTATGTTAAAAAAATTTGACTTTGAAAAAATGCCTGTTGTTGAGGTAGTAAATGAAATCATGGTGGATGCTGCTACAAGAGGAGCAAGTGATATCCATTTTGATCCACATGCAGATTTTATGAAGATCAGAATTCGTATTGATGGTGCGTTAATTGACTATGCTGAAGTTCCTAATTCAATTAAAAAAAATTTAGTAACGCGTATCAAAATTATTTCTGGTATGAATATTACAGAATCAAGATTACCACAAGATGGTGCGATTAAGGCGACACTTCAAAATGTAAACTTAGACCTTCGTGTTTCTTGTTTACCTACAAATGAAGGAGAAAAAATCGTTATTCGTATTCTTGACTATTCGATGAGTTTAAGTGGTATTGAACATTTAGGCTTTAGTGAAGAAAATTACAAGAAAGTATTAAAAATGATTGGAGTTCCAAATGGAATTATTCTAGTAACTGGTGCTACTGGTAGTGGTAAATCTACAACAGTTTACTCTATTCTTCAAAAATTAAATAAAGAAGATACAAATATTGTCACAGTTGAAGACCCAATAGAAATGGACATAGAAGGAATTAACCAAGTTCAAACGAATGCTGAAATTGGACTTGATTTTGCTACTGCCCTACGTTCTATTTTACGTCAAGACCCTAATGTTATTATGATTGGAGAAATTCGTGATACAGAAACTGCCAAAATAGCTGTTCGTGCATCTATTACAGGGCATATCGTATTATCTACTATCCATACAAATAACTCATTAAATACAATTGAACGTTTATTAGATATGGATGTAGAACGTTACTTATTATCAAGTGCTTTAGAAGGAATTATTTCTCAAAAATTAGCTCGTAAATTATGTCCACATTGTCGTTCTAAAAGACCTACTAATCAATATGAAAAAGATTTATTTAGAAAAGTTTTAGGTCATTCTGTTGATGAAATTTACGCTGTTGAAGGCTGTGAGGAATGTGGTAATGGTTATAAAGGAAGAGTTGCAATTCATGAAGTTCTTTTAATCAATCAAGATATCAAAGATGCCATAAGTGCTGATATTCCAAAAGAAGAATTACGTAAATTAGTATATAGTGCTGATGTTACTACTCTTCTTCAAGATGGATTAGAAAAAGTTGAAGATGGACTTACTACATTTGAAGAAATATTAAAATTGATTGAATTAGATGATGATGATAAATTAGCTGGTTCATTTGATTTAAAAACTGCAATTGATTATACTGATATCTCTACTCATACTGCAGCTAGAAGAGCTAGAAATGAAGAATATGATGATTATGATGAGAATAATGGTTCTAGTTATGATCAAGATTATGATAGACGAGTTAGACAGGCAGAACCTAGAGAAAGAGATTATAATGATTATGATGAAGATGACAGATATGAAAATACTAGAGAAACAGCTCGTTCTCCATTAGATTTCAATTTAGATGAATTATAGAATGCAAATGCATTCTTTTTCTTTACAATATACTGCATTACAAATAATTAAAGTGCTTGTTTTTGTTAGATGATAAATTTCATACTTCAAAAATACTAAAATAATGACTAAGATAATAAGTAACATTATTACAAATATTTAAAATTTACTTGACAGATGTTTCTTTTCTGATGTCTACAATATAACTTGTATTTTCATAAAAATTACCAATAAATTATGCATTTATTGGTAATTCTTCTTTCTCTTCTATAAAATCTTCTTCGCCAAATAATTCTATTATTTTCATTAATTCTTTTGGTTTCCTTGTCATGACACATCACTACCTTTATCAAATATTATGCCGCGGCTTATTTTTTTGTTAGTTGATAAATTTATCCTGAATTTAATCAAAATTATACTTGCTTTCTCATTGGTTCTAAAATTTTCACAAAGTTTTTTTGTCCACTAGTAGATAATTGTTTGCTTATTTTCATATCGCTAGTTTTTTCTAATACTAATTGTTCGAATAAATAACATAATTCCAATCTTTTATCAAATTTTTTTTCTAATTTTTCTAACGTTTCCTTCCAATCTGGTTCTGACATTTCCACTTCAAATATTAAATTATTTTTTAGTTTTCCATTTCTTTCTTCGGCAACAATTTTCGCTTCTTCATATGAATCAAATAAATTTGTAACTACATTAACTGGCCTTGGGTTATTGCAAGCATCGTAATAAGGTATATTTTCATTACCTAAAATTTGCCTATCATTCGCTCCAAAACACGAAATATTTTCAAAAGGGAATACTACTTTATGAGTTATTTCATTACTTCCATCAGAATGATATACTATATTACTCTCCATCACGTAACATTTTGAAACTATAAAACCTTGCGTAATATCTTCATATCCTACTGACCAACCACCTCTTTTTTTCAGTTCCAATACTGCATATTTAATTATATCACCAAACTAAAATTTATTATATACTTTGATAATAAAAAATCAAATATACCAATCAGTATACTTAATAATATAAAAATATTATATCTAAAATACTATCGCTTCAATTGTTTTGTATTCGAAAATTACTCGCAATCTTTTTTCTTTATCAGCAGATAATGATAGTCTTTCATACAATAAGCGAATCTCTTTGTCTTTGAAGTTCTCTAACACTCCATCTAGAATTAATTGTTTCATTTATATAAAACTTTCTCATTCTTTCTAAATTTCTTTTAGAAAAACCTTTACCAAATTCCTCAGTCAATTTTTGTGATAATTTTTCTAAAACCTCATCCCCATAACTTGCTTTTTCATCACCCTTTTGAATTTCCATTATCACTTTTCCAATATTTCAGTATTCACAGCACTATAAACCTTACTTCTACTGGTAATAACGAATTCGTTGATATTGATGAATATATTATTTATTTTCCTCTTTAAGTAATTTATTATCCATTACTTACCTCCATCTTTAATTCTAATCGTAAAATCTCTTATACATAAATTATACAATAAAAATTATAAATTTAATAATAATCACATCAAAAAGAGGTATTATTATTTACCTCCTAATGTTAACTGTGGATTATTATTTTTTGTTTCTTTTTCTGTAGGTTCCTTTATCTGCGCTAAACTCATTCTCTCTTTTTGTAATTCTTCTTTTATTTTATCTATTACTTGCATATTTGCTTCTTGATCTCTTTTTACTTTTTCATTTTGTGTAATTCTCGATTCTATTGTCAATAATCGATCAAAATAACTAGAGTTTTGCGCTAACGCATATGAATCGCTAGTAGTACCAAGTTTTCTTTTAAATTCTAAATAATCCTCTGCTAATGTACAAAGTTCTTTTAAATCTTGTTCACAACCTGGATATCTAGTATTTGTAATTCTATATACATCATCACGTATATTCGCAATAAAGGTATCTACTGTTGTAGTTGCTACTTCAGATTTTTTTGCTACTGTTTTAATTTCTTCTAATACTGTTTCATCTTCATTGACATATCCACATTTTACTTTTAATGCATTAATATCAGAATCTACTTCTTTGACTGCATTTCGTTTTGAAAAAAATCTTTTCAAGCCATCATATAGTACGATTGGTGTGCAAGGTATTCCTACTCCAAGTAAACTACCTTGTATCAAGCTAATCTGGTTAAAATCCGCGTAGTCCAAACCAGCTATAGCTCCAACAAGAGCTAGAATTATAACCGCAATCGATCTCCAATAAGAACCCTCACCTATTTTTCTTTTAAACTTACTTTCGATATAATGATCTCTATTATTGATTAAATTTTTTAAATAAATTTCTGCTTCTTGAAGATTCGCAAAAGCTTCTTCATTATCTCCTTTTCTAATAATTTCGGCTTCTTCTTCTAAAACTATTTTTTTTAATTCCATAATATTTCCCCTTCTTTCGAGTGATTATTATAGCAGAAAAAAGAAAAAAGTGCAAATACGCACTTTTTAAAATATATTTAAATAATTCATGGCATCTATTAAATTATTAAAATCAATCTGCAATAAAAATAGAACTAATGCACCAATACTTAAAAAAGGTCCAAATGGTATTTCGTGATTTGAATTTTTAGATACCATAATCAGTGAAATAGGAAGCCCTATAATAGATCCTAAAAAAATAGATAAAATTGCAAGTGGATAACCTAATACTAAACCAAAGACAAACATTAGCTTTATATCTCCTCCACCCATTGACTCTTTCTTAAATAATAAATCTCCAAGCTTTTTTATTCCCCACATCGTAAAGAAAGCAAGCATTCCACTTAAAATATGCATCCCTGTAGCTTGCAATCCATCTTTAAAGAAAAACTCTATAATAAGTGTAATTCCAAAAAAGATAAGAACTTCATCTGGAATAATCATATATTCATAATCACTTAATACAATAATAGAAAGCATAGATATAAATGTTAAAGCAATTAGCAAATCTAATGATAAACCAAAAATTAAGTAAGATAAAGCAAATAACCCCCCACAACTAAATTCAAAGAATGAATAAAACCATGATATTTTTTGATGACAGCTTTTACACTTTCTTCCTTGTATAAAAAAAGAGACAATAGGAATTAATTCTAATGGTCCTAACCTATGATTGCAATTGGTACAATGCGAAGGAGGAAACATAATTGATTCTCCCTTCGGTAAGCGATATCCAACAACATTATAGAAGGAACCAAAGATAGTTCCTAATATAAAGAATGTAATCATATAATATATTTCCATTTTATCTACTCCTCTACGTCTCTATACTCCTGTTTGAATTAAATCATACATACTAAACATTGGTATAACAACTGCTAATACGATAAACCCAACAACAACTGTTAATGAAACAATAAGTGCTGGCTCTAAGAAAGCCTTGATTCTTGTTACTGCATTTGCATGTAAATCTTGATAATAACTAGATACTTTTGCCATCATTTCTGCTAATTGTCCTGTTCTCTCACCAGTTACTATCATCTCATATGCTGGTAGAGGGAAAGCCCATTGATCTTTAAATGCTTCAGATATCTTTTCACCTTTAGCTAAGTTTGTAATTGTATCTAATATTAACATTTTAAATATTTCATTATTTGTAATTTTATTTAATACTTCCATACTATCTGTAATAAATACATTATGCGCTAATAAAGAACTAAAAGTTTTTGTAAACATTGTAACTTCGTTATAAATGATAACATTTCCAAATACAGGAAGATGCATGATAATCCATTGCAACATTGTACGAATTACTTTAACATTAGCATATAAGTATTTTAACACCAATATTGTTATAATAATTCCAACTAATATCCACATAAAATGATTTTGTAAGAAATCACTAACACTTAATACAAATCTTGTATAACCTGGAATTGAACTTTCATCCATTGTCTTATAAATATCTACAAATTTAGGAACAACATATAAAAGAATAAATGTCACTACTGCTACTGCAACAACGAATACAATACTAGGATACATCATTGCACTAATCATTTGTTTTCTAGTTCTTTCTGATTCAGTATAATAATCTGCCATATCATCAAGTGCTTCTGGTAGTTCACCAGTCATTTCTGAAGCTTTCACCATATTGATAAGTAATCTAGGGAAAGCAGTACCTTGTTTTTCTAATGCTGATGAGAAACTCTCTCCCATTGTCAAATCATAAACCATAGCTCTAAAAATACGTTGATATGTTTTGTTTTTAAATTGTTTTGTCAATATTTTAAGAGCATCTACTAATGGAATACCAGCTTTTATATAAGTTGATAATTGTGTTAAAAAGAAAATTAAATCTTTTGTTTTTACTTTTACTGTACTACCTGCAGCATTACTATGTAATAATTGTATCAATTTATTGGTTTTAATACTATATACTTCAAACCCTTCACTTAATAAGAAGGAATGAACTTCTACTTTTGAATATGCTTCAAAGTATCCTCTTACAACTTTTCCATCTGCATTTTTACCTTCATATTGATACATCAGCTTTTTATCGGATTTTTTTGCATCTTCACCTTCAAAGTTGATTAATAAAGCTTGTCTATTGATATCTTTTTTATTTCTTGCGTTTTTGACAAACGTTAAATTATTCCAACGTTTTTTTGTATTTTGCACCATTCTCTTAGGTGTTTGTCCCATATGCACTAGTGCATCATTGATTTTTTCACCCATAGTTTTCTTTTCACGTTTAGCATTTTCGTTAACATAAGATTCATTTGAGCGTTTTTTCAATTTTTCTCGTTCTTCTGTAATTCTTGCTTTTTCTGCTTTTTCTTTTTCTATCCTAGCATGTTTTTCTTGTAATGCTTTTGCTTTTTCTAACTTTTTAGCCTCTAATTTTTGAGCTTGTTCTACTTTTCTCTGTTCTTTTTGAGCTTGGATTTGCTCAGCACTTTTACCAGAAGTTCCAGATATCGCCCTAAAAGGGAAACTGATAATTTTGTAAATCAAAAGCGACGGATAAATAATAATTTTTCCAACTATCCCTGCAATCACTTTCACAACACGATAAACACCATACGATACAAATGTAATTCCTGTTACGACACAAGAAATAAAAAACCACATAGTAAAAAAGAATCCTAAACAGCACCATTTCACCATCAACAATGGCATCATTACAATTTTTAGTATTGGATTATTCATAACAAATAAACACCTTCCAATCTCCTCTACTCTTTTACACTATTAAAATTATATCACATATTTTAAATTTGTAAAACTTTTTTTGACAATTTCATATAATATCTTAGAAAGGAGTACTAGTATGAATTACTATAACCCTTATTTTCTCTATCCTTATACAAGTATGGCAAATCCTACAACAAATGGAATTTTAGGTGGTGTTTTAGGTTCTAGAGGATTCAGTTTTTCTACTCTTTTAAATGGAGCTCAAAAAACGTTAAATTTTGTAAATCAAGCTATTCCAGTTGTAAAACAAGTATCTCCAATGATGAGAAATGCAAAAACAATGTTCCGTGTAATGAATGAATTTAAAAAAGTAGATACTCCTACTAATACACAACCACAAACACCTGTAGCCAATAATAGTAATATTCAAAGCGAAAAAACAACTTCTGAAATAAATTTTTCTTCTGATGCTGGTCCAACATTTTTCGCTTAAAAAACTGTTAGTTCATATAACTTCTAACAGTTTTTTTTATTATTATTTACAAATTTTTTCATTTTATTTATTTAATATTTCTTCTAAACTTTCTAATATTTTCTCTATTACCATATCTTTATTTTGATATCGTTCATCTTTTGTTACATATAAAGAGTCTGTATAACAACAATTATTCTTTTGGTCATAGATAGCAAAATAGACCAAATCATCATTTTCTGTAATATTATTTGGATCACTTCGCTTTAGTTTTCCTGTAATACCTACTCCATAATCAGAACGCGCAAAGAAAGAGATTGTTTTGGCCATTTCAGTAGCAGTTTCCATACTATAAACGGTAAATTCATCGATTGTTTCTGCTGGTACTCCCATTTTAATTTTATATTCATTAGAGTAAGTTATAGCACTAAACAGCAACACCTCACTTGCTCCTGAAATATTGGTTATCATATTTGCAAGTCCGCCTCCAGTACAAGACTCCATAGTTGCTATTTGTTCTTTTCTTTCTATTAACAATTTTACTACTTTTTCTGCTTTTTCTAACATATTAACACCTCTATTTTATCTTATCATACTCTTTTAAAAATAATCCATAATTTTTACTCATATAATTTATTTTTCTTGATATACTCAAGTACATCACCATCTAATTCTAGCAATGCATGCTCTTCATGATTTTTTAACCAATAGCGAATTTGTGTCGAAGAAAGGGAATCTTGAGCTATTGGCGCAAAAACAATATGACTTTCATAATCTTTGTATTCTTCTAACAGTTTCATTTTAGCATTTCCTCTATTGATTACGACAAAATAATAATGTTCTAACAAATATTCATAATTTTTCCAATTTTTAATATCTGATAAATTATCAGCACCTAATATAAAATATATCTCATCATTTGGATACTTTTCTTTAAAATATTCAAGTGTTTGATAAGTGTAAGTAAGTTCATTTTTTAATTCAAAGTCAGATACATTAAAAGATGAATATTTAGAAGCAATAATATTTAACATAGCAAGTCTATATTCTCCATCTATCAGTTCTTTTTTTTGATACTTATTTCCTGTTGGAACAAAAATTATTTTATCCAAAATCTTTTTTTGAATCAATTCTCTTGCCATTCTCTCATGCATTTTATGTGGAGGATTAAAACTTCCTCCAAATATACCAATTTTCATCTTTTCACCTACCCTAAAAACTTTTCTTTAATAATTTTACTAAATGGAACATTATGATAACGTAATCGTTTTATTTTTTTATTACCAACTTTTGTATTAATCTTTGTTACACCTTTTATATAGTGATTTTCTCCATCTATTGTTAACAATAAATCATTTTTTTCTACTGGCATCATCTCAATAGGAACATATTCTGGAATGATAACTGAATTTTGCAAATTTCGATAACTATTACTATTAAAAGGTGCAATTGGTGTTAATTGGAGTGTGTGTAGTTTAAAATAAACCATACTTCCTCCAAATGATAAATTATAAGCAGTAGAACCAATAGAAGTAGATACTAACATTCCATCTCCTTTGAAACGTTCTAATAACTCATTTTCTAATTTAATATCTAGCGTAAGACTATTTAGTAAAGAATCACGAACAACAATTTCATTTAATGAAATAAAATGTTTACTATCTTTTTTACATTCTACTATTGTTTCTAATACTCCTACTTCATTCACTTTGTAATCACCATATTCTAAATAAGAAACAAATTCTTTTAATTCATTTGGTAGTACTTCTGGTAAAAAGCCTAATGTACCTGTATGGATTCCAATATAATAAATACTAGGATCAAAATCCGTTTCTTTTACCATTCTAAGGAAAGCACCATCCCCTCCAATTGAAATTGCAATTTCATAGTTTTCTTCTGTTATGGTAAATCCACGAGAATAAAGTAGTTCTGTTAATTCATTTGCAGTTTCCCTTGATTTTTCATTTTCATTTACAAATAGTCTTACTTTTTTCATATTATTCTCTCCTATACGTTGGGATATTAAATTTATGAGCATTATTTTTATGTAATCTTTCTATTGTTTTTCTGTCTTGCTCTGATACAGAATTAGGATTTTCCATATAATCTGCAATTGCTTTATAAGTTACTCCTAATTTATCTTCATCTGTTTTATTAGACAAGCCATCATTTGGAGCTTTATATAAAACAGGTTCTGGGACATGTAATTCTTCTCCTAAAGCAATCACTTCATCTACTGTAAAATCAGCAAGTGGCAAAATATCATGTACACTATCTCCGCCCTTAGTAAAATATCCTACATAAAGTTCACATTTATTACTAGTACCTGCTACTAAATAAGTTTTTCCATTTACTTTAGAAAATAAAGCAGCTAAATAATATAATGTAGACATTCTAAGACGTGGTTTTAAGTTAATATCACTATCTTTAGCTTCTTCCTCTGTAAATGTTCCAATTTTTTCTAATTCCGTTTTAAATTCATTAAATACTCCTGTTAAATCAAAATTGTAAAGTGGAAAGTTATAATAATCACTTACTAATTTGGCATCATTTCTATCAGTTTCTACTGAATGACATGGAAGTGTTACTCCAATTACATTTTCACTTCCTAAAGCTTCTACAAATAGTCCAGCAACAACTCCACTATCTTTTCCACCACTAATTCCAAGGATTGCTCCACCTAAGTTATTTTCTTTGTAATAATTTCTAATAAAAGAAACAATTCTTTCTTTTTCGCATTTAGCATCAAATTTCATATTCCATTCCTCCTTTGAAACTTTCTTCTTCGTTTCTATATTCATTATATTCTACTTTTTAACAAAAGTATAATATCTAAAAATAATGACTATTATAAGTAACATTTATAGTTATTAAGAATAAGCATAAATAGCTTATTCTTCTATTGTTTTCTCAGCATATTCATAAGACAACATTTTTTAGCATAATTTTATCTCCTTTATTTTAATATATATTGTTTTGCTTTTTCTAAAGCAAGCTGTGCTTGTACATCTTCTATATAGCCTAAATCTACTAATTCTAATGCTTCTTTGTAAGTACATTCAAAATAACGAATAAATTCTTCAGAATCTAGTTTTTGCTTTCCTACCTTTTTTGCCTCTGTTCCTAAGTAAGCATAATTATAGGCCTGACTAATACCTGGATCTTGATAATATTTAGCAAGCAAGTAATAGTTTCTACAAACATATCCAGTTTCTTCTTGTAATTCCCGAATCGCTGCTTTTAGCGCTTCTTCCCTTCTCTCTACATAGCCAGCAGGCAAACCTACAGCAACAGTTCTAGTAGCTCCAAGTCTTGGTTCTACTGTAAGAATACAATTTCCATCTTCAGTAATTGGAAGTACAAGAGCTGCATTTCCGTTTCCTCCTTGTTTATGAAGTAATTCTCTTGTCATTACCTTTCCGTTATTTAAATAATAACGATGTTTGGTAAAACTCAAGAATGATGGACTATCTAATATTTCTTTTTGCTTTGAAGTATCTAATGTTTCCATTTTAATGATTTTTAACTCTTCAATATAACTTTTTAATTCTTCTAATTTTTCTCTTCTTACCATAAGCCACCTATCTTCTTTTCTTTTGGAACTGTTTTTTCTGTCGTACTAACAATCAATTCTTTTTTTAGTTTTAATAATTCTAGTGTTAAATCAACATAATATTTATGTGGTTTTTCAATTCTTTTTACTTCTTCATATAATGTATCCATCTCTCGTGTACAATAATCTCTACTTTCCTTTAATGTAGGGACATCATATACTAATTCTCCACCTTTGAAGATAGGTACTTGTAATTCTCTTATTTCATAATCTTTAATGGTTGTTCTCTTCCAAGTATCTGTAGGATCTACTAAAGTAAATGTATCCTTCGGAATTAATTCATGTGATAGAGCAACAACATCTCCAAGTGCATACCCTGTTTTTTTGTCATAAAAACGATATACTTTTTTAACTCCAGGATTAATGGTTTTAATCTCATCTTGACTTACTTTTATTTTTGGAATAATTTTTCCATTTTCTTCTATGGCTACTAATTTATATACGCCACCTACTCGATCTAAAGGATAAGAGATATTATCACCTACTCCATAAGAATCCACTTTCGCTCCTTGCATATTTAAATCTCTAATTGCTTCTGCTGTAAGCCCATTTGATAAACAAATAGTAGCATCAGGATATCCTGCTTCATCTAACATACGTCTTGCTTCTTTTGAAAGGTAGGCTAAATCTCCACTATCAATACGAATTCCTTTAAATGGAAGTCCATTTGGTTTTAAGTAGTCGTTTGCTACTTTAATTGCATTCGGAATACCACTTCTAAGTACATCATAAGTATCTACTAAAAATACAGTATTATTTGGATGACGTTTCGCATATTTCAAGAATGCTTCATATTCTGTATCAAAAGCAGTAACCCAAGAATGTGCCATTGTACCAAGTGTTGGCACACCATAATATTTTCCAGTAGCTTCATTAGAACTTCCACAACATCCTGCCATGTAAGCATTTTTATCAGCATCGATTGCTGCTTTACTATGGCATCTTCTTGTACCAAATGCCATAACTGGTTTTCCTGCTTCTAATACAATTCTTTTTGTAGCTGTTGCTACTAATGAACTACTATTAAAGTGACTTAATAATATCGTTTCTAAAATTTGTGATTCTATTAAATTTGCTCTTACTGTAATTACTGGTTCATTTGGAAATATTGGAGTTCCATTCTCTATTGCATAAATATCTCCTTCAAATTTAAAATTTCTTAAATAACTTAAGAATTTTTCACTATAAATTCCTTGATTCCTAAAATATTCTACATCTTCTTCTTCAAAGTGAATGTTTTTGACTGTATCTATTATTTGATCTAATCCTGCCATAATGGTATAACCATTCTGTAGCGGATTTCTTCTAAGAAAAATATCAAAATAAGCTATTTTATCTTTCATTTCTTCTTCAAAGTATCCACTTGCCATTGTAAATTCATAACGATCGGTTGACATAATTTCATTAATTTTCATATTTATCCCTCTTTCTTAATTTATCTAACTTTCTCTAATTTTTTTTCTGCTTCAATAATAATTCCATTGAAATAGGCCCTAGAAACTGTTCTTTCACCCATTCCATATCCCTCTGTTATGGATTTGTTTCCTGAATTCATCTCTACTGAAGAAACTTCCATTCCAGCTCTTTCTAATACTATTGTTATCATAGAAGTAACTTCTTTATTTGATAATTCTTTTTCAAATGAACGTTCTTTCCCAAGTAATGACATTGTTCCTTTTACTTTAATAGTAACTAAACATCCATCATATTCTGCCATGCCATATCCTAAATGAGCAGACTTAGCAGATATGTTTACTGTTACATCAGCGTTTTCTATTTCACGATAATATAATTCTAATAATTCTATTGTTTCTGATTTACTAAATAATAATCTCATATTTATCCTTCTTTCCTTAATACATATTGTTTTTGTTTGACTTTTTCACATTTATTTTCTGGATTATTTTCGGATTCTTGTAAATTCCAAAACCCAAATTCTTCTCCATATTCTCTTACGATATTTGCTCCTGCTTTTCGCATTTTTTCAAATCCAATTTCATTCATTGTCTTTCGATTATGTCCTGGACCATCAAATGTTTCTACTAAATTCATAGGAACAGTAACCCGAGTATTGATCCCATTCTCTTTCTGGAAATCTATTAAAGACGTTGTAAAGTCTGTTACACAAATATCAGTACAACATCCTACTACAATTACTTCATCATACTCATCATAATGTTCTTCGTAAAATTTCCTAAACTTTTCTGTATTAAAACCATTTGTTGTATTTTTAGGAATATCTATCATGTAGTGTGCCAATGGTTTTAATTCTGGTACTAATTCACTCTCAATTGTTCCATCTAAGCAATGAACTGGATATGCTTTAAATTCTTCATCTGTAAGACTATGACAATCTCTAAAATCTATCACATCATTTTTAAGCTCTAAATTCTCTTCAATCATCTTTCTTATTCCAGGTACAATATGATTGATATACTTATCATGTAATGCACCTATATTTACAAATCCATTTACCATATCAACAACTACAACTAATTTCTTTTTCATTTTATCTCCTCTTTCTTTTTATTCAAATGTTAATAACACTTGTGTTTAATAATTGGTAGACTTTTGCTACCTTATTTGTTATTTGCTTTTGTCTTCTTATTTTTAAATAATGATTCACTTCTAAAATAGGCATATATTTACCATCTATATCTTTTTCTAAATAACGATAGATATTATTTTTATCTAGCCCATTTATAAGATAAGCATTATCTTCTAAGAGAGATGTAAGAATGGCATCATATGGATTATCATAATCTCCATCTTCATCTCTTCCATTAGAAACTTCTTTTCTGAAAGTATAAGGAATCTGTTCTACAAGTTCATAATCATCTATCCATAATTTTCCTTCATTTTCTTTAATATAACCATTATATTTTTTCACATAATGTGGTTCTATAATATAAAATATTGTCTTTTCTACATTGGCACAACTATCAATAGAAAGATCTAATTGTAATCCTTCTAATATTTTTATAAATTCTTGTAATGATTTTATATTTCCTAAAGAAATTTCTTTTTGATTTTTTGTAAACTCTATCCAATTTCGATATATTATCCATTCTTCTTTACTCATCTTCCATCACCTCTTTTTAATTTTTTGTTAATATCTGGATTTAAAAATTATACAGATTGGCCTTTCTGTTAATAACAGTATATTAAAAAGAGATGAATTTGTCAACAACTTTTTAACATTTTTTTAATAACATTTTGTAAAAGTGTTATTTTTAAAGGAAAAATTAAGTGATTTTTTTTCAAAAAAAAGATTCTTCTTACTGAAAAATCTTTTAAATTTTATATTTTTTCTTTGGAATATAATAAATATGCTATTTATGTTTCCTGTATTGTTCTTATAATATCTTTTTTTATTTTATTAATTTACTAACTATATCTATCAATTCAGGAAAAAAAGAATGATTTATAAAATCTGGATTATCATTTCTATATATTTCAACAAGCTCATCCAAAGAAACGTATTTAACTTCTGATACTTCTTCTAGTTGTAATTTAATATCATCAATATCTACTTCTTTGATTACAAAATAAATATCTGTGAATTTGGGTTTCTTTTCATTTGGTTTTACTTCTAATACTTTAGTAATACAATCATCACTTATATCTATCCCTATTTCTTCTTTAGTTTCTCTGATAATAGCATCTATACTACTTTCCCTAGCTTGTACATGCCCTCCAACTGTTAAATCCCATCTATTAGGGGCTGTTTCTTTATTCATTGATCTTCTTTGAATAAGTATTTTTTTTAACTTAGGGTTATACATCCATAAAAATACAATTCTATAATAATCTTTATCTCTTTTAGCTTCTTCTCTTGACTTGACTATTCCTGTAATATTACCAAATTCATCTAATACATCTAAATATTCAATATCTTTCTTTTGACTCATTTTATCATCCCATCCATACCTAATTTATGTAATTTTTCCATCATTTTAATGATTAAAATCTTTTACAGTTTTATATTTATTTCACTATTTCTTATAAGACTAATACCTTCATCAGTTATTACGTATTGATAATAGACATATTTGATTACCTTATATATTTCTTAATTTTTCTATATTCTTTTCATTTTAAATTTAAATATTTCTTATACCTAATATATTTTTATTTACACATTCGCTAATGAAACCAATCAAATTTATAATCTTCAAAATAATTAGTTCTATCAAATATTTTACCAAATTTATCAAAAATAAACTTCATTCTTTGCTCATCGTTATTATTTGTTGCCTCTGTTATTTTGAGAAAAAATTCATAATAAATTGTAAAAGCTATTTCTTTATGAAACATATCTGGTATATTATCATTAAACAAACCTTTAAATATTCCTCTATACATTGCTTGTTCATTTAATTTGTTATCTCCATCCCAAGTCCACCAACAAATGCCTCTAAAATCTAATGTCCTAAAACTTACCTTACCACCATCAGTATCAATAAAATACGGCTTCTTATTATTCACAATAACATTATTTAAATTAATATCTTTATGAATGAAAGATGGATTTGTCTCATACACATATTTTTTTAAATCATTAAAATTTTTAACTGCTCTATCAATATCAATACATTCAATATTTTTTATAGTATAAAGACTTTTTGTCAATATTTCAAACTCTTTATCGCATATTTTCATCAGTTCTTGTTTATCACCACATATATTCTTAAACTTTGATAAATAGTTTCCTACCTCTTTACCTATTATTTCAAGTTCTTCTAGACTTAATTCCTGAGTTAATTCTTTTAGTGTTTTTCCATCTATGTATTCATAAATTGCATAAGTTTTATTGTATACTTCTAAATATCTTTTTTCAATTATCTTCGCAGTCGGAACTCCTAATTTATGATAAACATCTTCAATATAGTCTAAATCTTTTATTCTATTATTCTTATATATTTTAACAAAATAGGTTTTATTTTGTTTCTCACAAATATATCTAAATGCAGTAGAATGTCCTCTTAAATCTTGAGTAATAGAAGTACATTCCCAAAAGAAAGGGATACTATCTATCAATATATCTTCATTGGTAATAAATCTTAACTTATTTATTGTACTTTCTCCAATAATTTCATTAGCCAAAGTCGCTAGATTATGAAATAAACTTATTTGTCCTTTATGATGCACATCTATCCCATACAATACCTTGATATTATAATTAGAAGCTATTTCCCAAAATTTTTTACATGGATAACTGACATTATTTAATCTTTCTTTTTGCTTTTCAATAGAATCATTATTTAACACTTTATCTTTATAATAAGTATGATTAAATATTTGTGCTAAGTTAATTTCAAGTGGAATATTATATTTTTCTGCAATTTGACAAATCTTATGTGCTACCTCAGCTTCAGCATCACCAAATATATCTTTTCCTAACATATAAACATCAGGATGGGCAATGATATCTGGAATCCCTAATTTAATAGCTTCTTCAATATAAGATACATAAGTTAACAATTCTTTTCTATCAAAATTACTGTGATTTCTAAAATACTTTAGATTACCATTTTTATCATATATAAAATGTTGTCCTAAAATTATCTTATCTGTTTCTTTCTTTAATTCTTTAAGATTTTCTTCTTCTCCAGGCAAATACTCTACTTCAAATCCGCTTTCAATAATAATTTGATTAGCATATTTTTCTTTTAATTTTTGAATAACTGTTAAATATTCTTTTTTCTCATTATATAACATTCTAACATTATCTCTGGTATCTATTATCGTTTTCTCTGGACAATGATCAGTAAAAGCGATTCTTTTAAATCCCATTGATATATATTCTTTTATATATTCTTCATCATTGACTAAATCTGCATGACCACATCTAAAAGTATGTGTATGAAAATTATAATTCTGCATTCCCTTCACCCCATCTTTTGAATTAATTATATCAAAAATTTACTATATTTTATTATTTTTTATCTATCTTTCTAATATATTTATCTATTATTTAAAAAAGACAATAAAAAGAAAATATTACTCTTCTATTCTCACTTATTTGTTTCACCATAATAATGAATTTCAGATAACTCACTACTTACTTTTTCTAAATCTTCGGCATCAGGTACTTCATTTAAACATTCTTCAATAGAAAAAAGTAATGAAGATAAACTATTATAATTCTGATAAAATATTTGATATCTTTCTAATATTTTAATTTGTGAATCTTTTAATACAAGACCATTTTTTCTTTTTAAATAAAAGTCACAGTCAATATTTAATTCATCTATTAAATCATCTATATCTACATTTATTCCTTTTATTTTCATATCTATTTACTTTCTATGTTATTGGTAACTAAAAAATCTAATACTTCAATCATTTTTTTTGTACTATCTTCACTAGGTTTTAGTGTAATTTCTTCTTCAGCATATATAATTGTTTTCATTAAAATAAATGGAATTTTTAAAGCTTCAACTTGTTTATTTTTAAGAAATATTAAAGCACTTGCATTTTCATATCTAGGAATGGCCATTTCTTTTGTAATTTTCACTTTAGGAATTTCACCATTATTGTTTGTATTCCAAACGTTTTCTTTATTGATTCCTTCTTCTAAAATAAGTTCATAATGTCCAAAGTCTTCTTTTTCATACATCTCCATTTTTTTTCCTTTTAAGCAGATTAAAAATTTTTCTTTATCTGCACTTACAACCAGTCCTTCTCCGCCTAATGTTTGATAGGCTGTTGCATTTTCAAAAGGAAAAGTCATAAGAACTCTGTTATCTTCCAATAAATTATTTTTAGCTTCTTCATAAGCATTGCTATTATGCATGTATTCTATAAAACGAAGTACATTATCTTCTTGTCCACTACCAGTAAAATAATAATTATCCATATAGAATTCGGCACTAAAGACCCCCTTATTCATAAGACCTATTTGCTTAACTTCCGACATATCCAAAATGGTATATTCTTTTTCGTTTATAATATAAAGCTTATGATTTGTTGTTAAAGCAAGTACATAAGTATGTCCAAAATTATTAGCAAATATACTTACAATAGGATATTCATTAACTGCAAAAGCAACACTTAGTTGTTTGTTTTCATCTACTGCATCATTCTCATGGGCTAATTTATTATATTTAAAGTTTTCGTAATAATTCAAATTCTTTGTAACTGGAACATATGGAATATACATATAATTGGGAGTTGTTTCATGACAATAATTTCTAATAAAATGATATGTTTTTGATTTATCTGTTCCAACTAATTCATATTCGTTCAATATAAATGTTAATCCTGATACTCCTGTTTCTTTTATCCTAAATGTATGAATTTCTTCTCTTGTAAATATTTTATAATTTTCTTTATGTACAATAATAATTCTATCTTTATTTGTCCAAGCAACAATATATGATTTTTTCATTGTTGCTGACATTTCATAAATAACTTTTTCTCCTTCTGATAGAAGTATTAAAAGTCTAATATATGAATCAGCTACTTTCTCTCCAACATTCGAATAAATAGACTTTAATTTTTCTTTTGCTGCCTCATTTGCATCCAACATACTAACTGCTACTGGTACTGTAAAAACAGTAAATCCTTCTGGTGCAGAATAAAGTTCTGGATTATCTATTCCCTTTACTTTTGCAACTGTTTTATCTTTTATTTCCATCATTTTTTCTTTTAAGTTTCCATTTGTTAAATAGTCATTTGCTCCTTTGACTACATTTTGGAACATGTCTTTCAGCCCCATAATTATCCTCCTATTTTCTATCTAAATTTTGTTTCATGAGCATTTCTACTTCATAATATAGTTTATTATTAGCTTCTTCTAAATCCATATTGTTTACTTTAAATGGGTTCCCATAACGGATTGTTAAATTTTTACTTCTAAATTTATAATCTCCTGTAATCCCAAAAGGTACTAAATAAGAATCGGTCTTTTTGGCCATACTTACTGCACCAAATTTAAAAGGTAATAAAAAGGATTCTGTTTTATTTCTTGTACCTTCTGGAAATAATCCAATCGCACCTCCATCTTTTAAAACAGATAAAGCAAGATCTGTAGCATGTTCATCTTTTTTGCTTCTATCTACCGAAATGCAACCAGTACCTTTAAAAAACCATGCTACTTTTTTATCATCAAAGTATTCTCTTTTCGCCATATAATGAATACCACGTTTGGTCGCAATAATGGTTAAACATTGGTCATATAAGTGTTTATGATTTCCAACGATTAAAATAGAACCATCTTGGGGGATATTTTCTTTTCCTATAATTGTCGGATGGTAATACCATTTAAAAATAGGTCCTAAAATAAGTTTCCCAAATTTATATAAAAATGGTACTTTTCTATTCATCATCATCAACTCCTATATCACTTTTTAATTTTTGAAAATCTACTTTACCAAGTTTGGTTTTTGGTAACTTTTTTCTATATACAAATTCTGCTGGTACCATATATTTTGCTAAATTCTTTTTACAATATTCCTTTATTTCTGATTTAATAAATAATCCATGAAAACCTTCTTTTAATACGATAAAAGCTTTAGGAACTTCTTGCTTATATGGATGCGCTACACCTACTACTGTACATTGAAGTACTGCTGGGTGGTTTTCAATTACTTCTTCTATATGTGCTGGAAAAACATTATACCCACTAGATATAATCATACGTTTCGCTCTTCCTTTATAAAATATAAATCCATCCTCATCCATATAGCCTAAGTCTCCTGTATGAAGCCATACATGGCCATCTTTGTGAACTTGCATAATTTCGTTTGTTTCAGTTTCATTGTTTAAATATCCCATCATCAATGCTTTTGTATGAACGCAGATTTCACCTATTTCATTAAAAGGTAAGGTTTCTCTTGTAGATGGATCAATTATTTTAATATGATTTCCTGCTAAAGGTATTCCAACAGAACCACTTTTATTTACATCATCAGCTGCTAAACAAATGGCTGCTAATCCTTCTGATAAACCATATCCTTGTGTAATTTTAGCTGTTGAGTTATGCTCTTTAAAATAAGTATTTATTTTTTCTTCTAGATTACTATTTAAAATATCTCCACCTGATACTGCATATTTTAAAAAGGATAAATCTAAATTCTTGATATTGTTATTTTGACTTAGTGCTTCAAATAGTGTTGGAACTCCAAGCACACAAGTTGGCTTTGTTTTCTTAAATAGAATATCAAATTTTTTAGAATCAAATTGTGGAACTAGTATTGTATAACAGCCAAGTGCTAAAGGAGTATGCATAAGTACACTAAGTCCAAATCCATGAAAATTAGGCATAATCGCTAAACAACAATCTCCAGGCTTCAATCTTTTTAACGATATGCTTTCTTGTTTTGCTGCTAAAATAAATGCACGATTTTGAATAACAACATTTTTTGGAGTACCACTTGTTCCTCCACTATGAATAATAACTGCTGGGGTATCTTTACCAAATTTGAAATTGATTTCTGTTTTTACTGTCTTAGCTTTCTTTCTAAAGCTGTTGAAACTTAAAAACATGTCATTTTTAGGATACTTTTCAAATTTTCTACCTTGTGTTAAGCGATAACCAATTTTCATAAACAATTTCATAGAATTACTAGCACTTACAAATATCACTTTTTTAACTTTTGTTTCTGTAATATTATTTTTTATTTTAGAATAGAACATATCTATCATTACTAGATATTCTGAATTAGTAGATAATAAGTTTTCTTTTATTTCTTCTTCTGCTGATAAAGGGTGTAGCATATTGGCTATGGCACCAATCTTATTTAATCCATATAAAGAAATTAAAACTTCAGGCACATTTGGCATACATAATGTTACAATATCTCCTTTTTTAATCCCTAATGCTCTAAAAGCATTTGCTGCTTCATCTATTTGAGATAGGAATTTCTGATAATTAACTTTTTTACCGAAATATTCATATGCAGTGTATTGTGGATATTTTGCTTTGCTTCTTTTTACTTGCTCATACATACTAATATTAGGAATCTTAATATTTAGTTCTTCTTCCTTATAGTATTTACTCCAAGGCGCTGGGATTTCTTTTTTTCGTCTAAAAATATCAAATATAGACATCGTTACTCACCTCTCATTAATTGTTCTATTGTTTTTTCTAGTTTCTTTTTTTCACTTTCTAAGTTGTCATTAGTAATCGATATAGTATTTCCAAATTTTAAAGTTAAATCTTTGGAAAACAGTTTATAAGATCCTGTTATAGAAAATGGTACAATCTGTGTATTTGTATCTTTTGCCATTTTAATTACTCCCATTTTAAATGGAAGCATTTTACCAACTTCTTTTTCTGTTGTTCCTTCTGGAAAAATACCAATTACTTTTTCATTATTTAAATATTCTTCTGCTACTGTCAAAGCATTATGATCTTTCATTCTCCTATTTACAGGTATGAGTCCCATATTTCCAAATATTATTTTTTTAATTCCTTTCCAAAGTTCATCTTTGGCTAGAAAATGAATACATCTTTTGGTAGAACTCATAAGAAGTAGACAATCAAAATTATTAGTATGATTTCCAGCTAAAATAATTTTACCATCTTTTGGAATGTTTTCTTTTCCAATGATTTTTGGGGTATACAAAAACTTAAACAGTACAGAAATAATTGGCCTTACAATTTTATATAATAATGCTTCTTTCTGTTTCATATCATTACCTCTATACTATTATATCAAATATTGAACAAAATTAAAACTAAAAGAAAAGTTATAAGAAATTCATCTATAACTTTTTTTGGTAAATAAAAATAAAATTGAATTTATAATTAAAATATAAATACTACAAAAAACTGTAAATATTATATTTGAGATTGCTAATACAAGAGGTAGTAAACCATCCTAATCAATATTTGGATAAGGTAAAATATAAATGATTAAAATATTTAAAATAGTCATAATATAATATTTACCTAAAATTTTTAAAGAAATATGTTGCTTTATTTTTACTGTTCTCACTAAATAATAATATCCTAATAAAATAACTGTACTTATTGTTATAAGCTCTAATAAATATGAGAGAAAATAATTAAAAAATTCTATGCCTTTTATTTCTACTTCAACAACTGTACTAATGAATCTTCTAAAAATCAATATAACAATAGGTATTTCAAATAAAATTAATTCTAATTTTTCTAATTCATAGCCTTTCTTTTTGATATAATTGTTAAATATTATAAATTCCACAATAGCAAGTTCTATTATCAATAATCCTGCAATATGTTTTATGCTACTCTTCTTTATTATATAACCACATATAATAGTTTCCATATAATAATTATCAATTTATTTACACTTTTTTAAGAAAAAAAAGTATAAACTATAATTTTTTGATAGAATATACTGTTATTTTTTCTTTCTTTTCATTTTTATAAGACTTCATTTCTTCTAATTCCTTTTGTTGTTCTAAAGTTAATGAATATTTTTCAACTCGTATGACATAACTATCTCCAAGTACATTATTGCCTATTATATAGTAACTTTGGACTAATTTCAATATCAATAATATTTGTTCCTGCTCTGATAAATAAAATGTTTTACATACTTCTTCAAATGGTGTTCCTGTCATAATGAAATTAGCAAATTCTATGATTCTTTGATCATTAGAATGTGCATGAGTAAATGACGATGATGATTGTATATTTTGTTCTTTTTGGATTTCTTCAATTACTTGATTGATTTCTATAAGTAATTTATTAAGTGCTAGACTTACTGTATTTGCAATAATAGCCTTTTCATTATATGATTTGCTTAAGTAAAGAGCATATTCATAATCTTTAGAAGCTATGGCATCAAATATACTATAGGTCTGAAAAATAACCTTTTCTGGTATTTTTCTTTTCACTTTTATTTCAAGTAAATTATAGACTAATACTAATATATGATAATATTGTAGACTTAATGGCCTGATTTGCTCTTTTGTTCTCAAATATAAAATCAATTCATAATATTGTTTCTGATTTATAAAGTTTAATATTTCTTCATTCATTACTTCTTGCTCTGATATTACTCTACTTAGTAGTAATTTTATCATTACTTCTACTACATTTAATTCTCGTTCTTCTTCATCAGCATTATTTTTCAGTAAATAATAAGCTGCTCCAAAGCGTCCTTCAAAAGCAAGTTTACGAATTTGATTTTGATCTTTTGGATTTAAAAATCTATAATCCTCTTCATCTACACTCATATCATTAAATTTTAATGTTTTAAGATATTCTTTATATTCTTGTGGTAACTCCATTAACATACTTAATAAAAACAAGAAGAAATTGTTGTCTTTTATATCACGTGGAGTTACTGTTTCAGAATGATAAAGCGCTATGCAATATTGTAAAGCTTCTTCATATTGTTTTTTATGTATGTTTTTGAAAAACAATTGATAGCATGTTCCTCCATGAGTAGGTTTTAACTTATAACATTCTAAAAAATATTTTATTGCTTCATCATATTTTTTGGCTCGTAAAAATTCTTTCCCTGTTCTATATAGTTCAGTTACAATTAAATCCGTTTTTTCATCTTTTCTTTTTGTCATGGATTTTCCTCCTTGATAAGTAGCACTATCATACACATATTTAATCGAAATGTCAAAATAATTATAGTAAATTTTTTAATTTTGTTATTAAAAAGTCTTGAAATTCAAGACTAAATATTATTATGGTGTCCCCGAAAGGATTTGAACCTTCGGCCTACCCCTTAGGAGGGGGTCGCTCTATCCAACTGAGCTACGGAGACATAATTACATTATAACACTTTTTAAAGAAGAAAAAAAGATAGAAATTTCTATCTTAAATAATTTATAAGTAATATAAAATAAACATTTGCTATATATGCTAAACGATATCCAAAAGTCTTACTAAATTCAGTAAGTGCTACAATTTTATCAACTGCACTAACAACCCAACTTTCTGCATATTTTGGAATAGCTAAGTTAATTGGAAACATATGTGTTCTTATCATATCAATTTCTTTTTCATCTAATTCAAAATTTTCTATGGCTTTTGCTACTGCTTTCTTGGGATGTGTAAATGTGGATATAAATCTTTCTTTTTTATTTCTCTCTTCACTACTCAAAAAGAAGTCATGCAATAATCCACCACGTGCTACATCTTCATAATCTAAATGTAATATTTTAGCTATCTTATATGAATAATAAGATACTTTTAAAGAATGCTCATATCTAGTTACACCATGATGTTCAATTGCCTTTATTTTATTAAATTCTTCATTTATTAAAATGTGATATACAATTTTACTGTATTCAGTATCAAGTTCTGTATTCATCATTTGCTTCACCTCGTACTATAATAGTATATCATATAAATGAAAAAAATAATACGTTATTTCATCAATTTATGTAAATTGTATATCAAGATTCCATTCCAAAGGTAGGTGTCATTGTTATTGGCATTATCTGAATAAATGTATTTCCATCATTAACCGTGATTTCTGTTCCATTCAAATATTGATATATAGTTTGACTGTTTCTATTCTCTTTTTTCCAAATAATTGGTACTGCATATCCGTTTGTTATATAATATCCCTCTCCTGTTCCAATATTGTCAATATCTTGCCTTCCATAGGAATCAATAGAGTAATTTTTCACTTTTTGAACAATGATGTTCTTCGTAGTGTATTGTTCTTTTGTAATTCCATCTGTATGAGCTTTATCATTCATATAACGAAGATAAACTCGTTTTACTGGATCAAATTCATAATTTACTGTATAAGAATAGGAATATGGAATTTTCACCTGTTTGGCCTCTATTGAACCTTCTATACGTGCTAATCCTACTTCTGATGTACTATAATTTAATAATATTTTCCTATTTGTTTCTCTTGTATATTGACGCTTTTCTGCTAAAGAAGATAATATTTCTAGATTTGTATAAGCAGTATGTTCATATGCAACGCCTAGTGACTTATCCCTCCAAAAACTATTGTCATAAATACCATTGATATTGTTAATATTAAGTGTACTAATATCAGATTGAGCTTGTGGACTCCAACCAAAATGTACATATATCGCATCATTTTCAAGTGCATAATCTAAAAAATAATGCCTAGAACTTCTAACTGAACCAATTCTTTCTGTATTTTTATCTTTAAATAAAGCCATTAACCTTGTAATACCACCTTCAGTAATAATCTCATATACCAAATATGCATCACTTAAACCTGCATGATTAGGCCAAGCTGCAATATTATTGTTAATCATAATTGCATATGGTCTTGAATTAGATTCTTCATCAATAATTTTTAATTTCGGCTTTTCTATTTTTTTTGTACTTTCTACAATTTCTTCCTGTTTAGATTCTTCATTTTTATTAAAAAAATTCCAATAAATAGCTCCTACATTTACACAAATAATTAAAAATATTAAAATAGTAATTATTACACTCTTCTTCATTCTACCACCTACTATTATTATAGCAAGTAACTTTCAAAAAAGAAATCATTTTTATTCTTAAAGAAAAAATACCATATTTTTACAATATCATTAACTTAAGGAAACTCTAGATGAAATTTAAGAAAATAAAAGTTTGTAAATCAAGGAAACTTATACTTTTTATTCCTAAAATTTTTATTGATTTGTTATTCCTAATTCTTAAGTTAATGACATTGATATTTTTATGATATTTTTTAATTTGAAAATAAAACTTTTTCTGATTTATATTGTTTAATAATAACTTTTAAAATAATTGTAATTATTACAATTGTTGATACTAACATTAAGAAAATATGTAAGTAATTGATTATTCCACTTGTTATATCAGTAAATAATAAAGTGAAATTTAAAAATGGTATTAAAGATAAAACTGTTGTTGTTTTTAAGTTAATCATAAATGCTATCATACTTGGAAAGAAAGATATAAATGTAAGTGGTGTCAGTGAACTTTGTGCTTCTTTAAACGATTTTGAATTACTTGCTATTGCAATACATAAACCACTAATAAGTAGTGAATAAGCAATAATCACAATACAAGCAAAAATCAAACTTGTTATTGGTAACATTAGATTAACACCTTCATAAATTTCAAACATATTATTGGCAATTATTAAAGAAATTACCATTAGTATTAAACTTAATACTCCTGTTATAATTGATGATAATGTGACACTAAAATATTTTCCTATGATAATGTCTTTACTTTTAATTGGAAATGTTAATAATGTTTCTAGTGTACCTCTTTCTTTTTCTCCTGCTGTTGTATCTGTTGCTGGATATGTTGCTGATACTGTAATAGCCATAATGATAAATAGAAAAGCATAATTGGTAATATAACCTGCATAAAAATTGTCTATTTCCTTAATTTCTTTATTAACCGTAATAATATTCAAAACTTCTTCAGAATTAACGTTTATGTTCATTAGATGTTCTTGCTGTAAATATTCTTTATAAAGGGAAAAATAGCCTTCTACTAATGGAATAGCATAACTTGTTGTTTCATTATCATCTCCATGTATTACATAATTTTTTCCCTCTTTTGTAACATATAAGTCTACTTCTCCGCGTTGATAGCTTTCTGCAATTTTATCTGGTTCTATATAAACCGCATCTATTTGTGCATTTTTCACAATCTCTTTTTCTATTTCATTTAATTCATAGTCAAATCCTATTTTATTATATTCTTCTACTGATTTATTTATTTGAGATTCAAATAGAGCTGACATGCCAATAACAAGTAATGGTATCATAATTGGTATAATAAGCATCATTGATAATGATTTCTTATCTCTAAACATTTCACGTAGTTCTTTTTTTAACATGTTATATAAATTATTCTTCATTTGAAACACCTCCTATTAAAGCAAAAAAAGCATCTCTCAAATTAGTTGTTTTAGTATCTTTTCTAATTTGTTCTGGTGTTCCCTCTTTTATAACAATTCCTTTATTGATCATAACAACATTATCACAAATGTTCTCAGCTTCTTCCATATAATGAGTAGAGTATAAAATAATCTTTCCACGTTTCTTTTCATTTTTTATAAAGTCAAGAATAATTTGACTAGATATAATATCAAGTCCACTCGTAACTTCATCTAAAATATAATATTTAGGATCATGAATTAAACATCTAGCTATATTTACTCTTTGAGTTTGCCCTGTTGATAAATTACCTATTTTATTATATAAAAATGATTTCATATTTAAAATATCTACAATCTCTTCTATTCTTTTCTCTTGCTTATCTTTTGGAACTTCATATATTTCAGCACACATCTTAAGTAGTTCATATGTTGACAAGGTATTATATATTTTGGTATTCCCAGATAAATAAGCGATATTCTTTTTTATTTCAATTTCATTTTTTTGATATGTTAATTTATCAAAATCAATTTCTCCTTCTGTAGGTTCTAATATTCCAGCTATCATTCTAAGTAATGTTGTTTTACCTGCTCCATTAGGCCCTAAAACTCCAAGTATTTCGCCATCTTTTACTGAGAATGAGATTCCATTATCGGCATAAAATTCTTCTGGTTTCTTTTTGGCATTATATTTAATAAATTTTTTCCTTAAGTTTTTAATCTTTAACATAATTTCCTCCTTGCTTATTTTATTATACTATAAGATGTAAAAATGAACAAGCATCAAAAAAAGTTCCTACTACCTAAATAGTAAGGCACTTCCTCTCTTTACATTAAAATAACATCTAAATTTTTTTCATTTATATATTTTAATATAAATATTATATGAAAAGTGTGAATTATAACAAAAATATAATTTGTAATAGCAGTAAATCTCTAAAAGAGATGGAATTTTAAAAATCTATCACTTACTTTCATTTTCTCACTAAAATTAAAAAAATAGTAAGACTATTAAATTGTTCTCATTTATCTTACAAAATAACTTAGTAAACACCTTTTAAATATCTATTTTAAATTCTATTGAATTTAGTTTTGATATTTCAAACTCAATATCTTGTATCTTTTATTCTAACACTTGATATTCTTGTTTTAAAACTCCCACATCGAAGTTTACTGTTTTTCACTCAAAGTAAAAATTATGGACTTCTGTAATTTTCTTTTTTGTTTTAGAAAGAAGTTCTAAGTCTACTATTTTCATTTTTTGTAAATTAGTATTATCAACAAGTGCCTACTGAATTGTTCTTCCATCTGGTAATTTTAATGAATTATTTCTTTTATAAATGGTTGTTTTCATTTTAGTAATTTTCGCTTGTGTTTCTTGATATTCTTTTAATATCTGAGAAAAATCTTTTTTGTAATCTTCAATAATATTTAAAGTTCCATTTAATTCTTAAACTAAAATATTATAAACATATGCATTTAAATCATATCCAGAATTATTAAATTTTCTTTCTTCACCAGATACAATACTCATTAAGTTTGATAAATTATTTTTCATTATCTCAATCCTTCTGCAAAAACATCTATTTATTTTATATATTTAATAGATATCATTTTTGACAAGGTTCATTTTGAAGCATAATTATTTCTTTAACGAGAAAAAAGTATAATCTAGATGTTATATTCATAATCTTAAATTATACTTTAATGAAATAAGAGATTTAGTTCATTCTTTTTTTAGAATAAAGTGATAGTCCTGCTAATCCAAATAGTGAAATAATTCCACTTACATAATATGTAGAAATATTATCAACAGTATTTGGATTTTTAATTTCTACAAATGTTCCTGATACTTCTACTTCAGCATCTGGCATTTCAAATGTATAGTATGTATAATCATCAAGTGTTTCTTTATTTACTGCCACTTCTACAGTTTTACCATCTTTTTGATATACTACTTTTAATGTAGACAATTCATATCCTTCTTCTTCATAAACAAGTAGCATAACTTTACTTCCAACAGTTGACATATTGTAAGGTGCATAAATGCTACCATTTACTGAGTCAAGTACATTGATAAAATGATAAATATTACCTTCTGAATCTTTGATGTCTCCTGTAATATTTCCAGCATCGTAAACTTCACCATCACTAATTAAGTCTCCATCGATTTCTCCATAATTGTAAACTAATCCATCATTTGTTAAAGTTCCTACTATAGTACCATTATCATCATTGTAAAGTTCGCCTTCTTCACCAACAAAAACACTTCCTGTAATAGTATTATTGTTATATAAATAACCATTATTTTCAATTTCTGTAGCACTAGTAATAGTACCATAGTTTGTTAAATTATCTTCATTATCTAAAGTTCCTGTTCCCTCAATAACAATACTTCCTCCATTTTGTACTTGAAGAGATGCATTATTTGTTAATGAAGCTCTTGTCTCTACAGTTACTTTTACTCCTGAAGCAATTATAATTCTTTTTCCTTCTGGTAATTCTACACTATTTCCTGTAGTTATAGTATAGTTATTATTGATTGTAATTTCATCAGACACACTATTAAGTGCTACTTCTAATGTTGGGTAATATACTTGTTGAACATCATTTTCTCCAACAACTAAATTTCCTGATACTGGGAAAATGATTTCATATTCCAAACTAATAGAAGTTTTAACTGTATCACCATTATTATCTGTATACGCATATTCTACAACTGATGCTTTTGATCCAGGTTGAACACTAAAACGATAGTCTACTCCATATTCTAATGTTTTCTCTCCTACTTTTGCTTTAATAGCTGCTTCAATAGTAGTAGTAATATCATTACTTTCTAACTGATTCCAAGTAACTCCACCATCTGTACTATAATCTACAGAAATAGTTCCAACTGAAAATGCAGTATCATTTTGTTCAACAGAGTTTACTTCATATTTAGTTCCTGCACCAGCATCGTTGAAATCTGGAGTAATTGTAAATATTTTGTCAGATGTAGCACTTAAAATACTTGTTTTTGAATTTTCATCAGCAACAATTTTTACACTATAATAATTAACTCCATCTTTTTCCTCTTTAAATGTTACAGTTGTTGTTCCACCTAATTCACTTGTAGCACTATCAAGTATTACATTGTTTGTAACTGCATCATCTGCTTTTGCCCCTGTCATAGCTAACATAAATGTTGCTACTAAAGCAGCGAATAATCTTATCCCTTTTTTCATTTTTCTTCCTCCTTTTAAAATTATAAATCTCAATTCAAACCACTAATATGGGATACCTTCGTACAACATATAACCCCCCTGATAATAGTTTTATCATAATTTCAAAGTTAATACATTGAACTTACGTGATTTGTACCAAATATTCTAATACAAATATATTCAAAAATCAAGATTATTTTCCCAAATTCGACAAATTATTTAGCATTTTCTTAAATGACTATATAAATAATTGAAAATATTGCAATTTTATATTTGATTTTTCTATAAATTTATATGGAATTTCTCTAAATTGATGGTATAATACCTGTTGTGATGCATTATGGAAAAGAAAAAAATAAATATGAAAGTTGTGCAAAAAGTTGTAACATCAAAAAACAAAAATCAAAGTAAAAATAAGATTTCAAATTCTAAAAAGAAAGGAAATAGTTCAAACACTAAAAAGAAAACAACAAACACCAATAATACTAACAAGAAAAATATAGTTATATCGAAAGAAGCAACAGATAATATAAAAAGCAAAGTTTCTAATAACGAGAAAACAAAATTAGATTCCAATCTCAAAGAAAAAACAACTCTTGCTAAATCCAAAAGAAATACTTTTGAAATAAAAGAACCGCTTACTCCTACTAAAGAAAAGAAAAAGGAAATCGTAAAAAAGAAAGAACAACAAAGTTCTAAAAAAGACAAGAAACAAAAAGCAATAGAAAAATCAATTTCCAATACTAATCAAACGAAAAAAGTAGAAAAAAGAAAAACACCAAAGTCTAAGCCTCAGTCTCATAAACAGATTAAAACAAAAGTAGATTCAACAATAGTAAAAGATAAAAAGGCTAAAGGCAAAAAAATAATAAATATCATAGTTATTCTTTTATTTATTATTTGTATTAGTGGATTAGTTGTCTCAGCAAGTCATATATTTGTGTGGAAAAAAGAAAATAAAGAAATTGAAAAACAAGTTACTGAAATTGAACAGAAATCTGAAGTAGAAGAAGTTCCTGATAGCGAGGCTGTAGAAGTTATTGAACCAGTAGAAGAAATTGATAAAGCAAATCCTTATTGGGATTATATTAAAATGAATTTGATTAACGTTGATTTTACTGAATTAAAGCAAACAAATAATGAAGTAGCTGGTTGGATACAAGTGAATGGTACAAATATTAACTATCCTTTTGTTCAAACAACAGATAATGATTATTATCTATCTCATGCTTTTAATAAAAGCTATAATTCTGCTGGTTGGGTGTTCATGGATTATCGAAATAGCATTTCAAGTTTTAATAAAAACACAATTATTTATGCTCATGGAAGATTAGATAATACAATGTTTGGTTCTTTAAAAAATATTATAAAAAGTAGTTGGATTGATAATCCTAACAACTATATTATTAAACTATCTACTGAATACGAAAATACATTGTGGCAAGTGTTTAGTGTCTATAAAATACCTACAACAAATGATTACTTAAAAATCAATTTTAAAGATGAAGAAGAATTTACAAATTTTACAAATAAATTACTTAGTAGAAGCGAGCATGATTTTAACACTATCATAAGTTCTACTGATAAAATCCTAACACTTTCTACTTGTTATGATGACACAGATAAAGTTGTATTACATGCCAAATTAATAAAACGAGAAGCCAAATAAGCTTCTCATTTTTATAGTTTCAAATTCCTTTTTAATTGTTTTATTTTATCTATATATTCATCTATTTTAATAGAACTTCCTATTAAAAAATTCATAATTTTTTCTTCTTTAAATGTATAATATAATAACATAAATGCGACAATATTTCAAAAAATAGTTAGTAATAATTTAATAATTAACTATATCCATATTATATATTTTTCTCTTTTACTAATTTTTTCACACTCTTATAATTCTTTTGATACCACTCTATAAATTGCTCTTTTGCTGAGATATGCCCATCTTTTCGCTTTATTCTTTCTTCATCAGTCATTTCTGCTAGTGTTTTAACAGATTCTTTTGGCTGAAATACATACCACAAAGCTGAACGCATTGCTTTATTTTCTTTTCCTCTTTTTTCATATGTTATAGTTCCTTCATCTTTTCCATAAAAACAATAAAATTCTGTCCCATCATAGAAAGTCAAACAATCTAAAAACTGGCACCTTCTATCTTTAACATCTTTTAAAGTATTTAATAATCCATCTATGTCTTTAGATATCCCACTTCGTCTTACAAAAGCACCAGGATATCCAGGATTATTAGGATAATTATAAATATTGAATCCAGAATCAATTACAAAACAAGGTTTTTCTAAAATTTGATAAGCTTCTATTGCTTTGCGTTTTGAGACAGTAGTTATATCATTTAATTCTGGTTCATTAAAATCTATTTTTACAATTTCAATCGGTATTCGTTCTCTATTAAATCTTTCTTCAATTTCAAATCCTTTATTGATATTTCCTGTTGCAAATATTAGTTTTTCCATACTACATTCCTCCTTTAAAATTATATATTTTTTTTACAAGTTTTGAATTACATTCTAGTTAAGTTAAATCCATATTTTTGCTAGCATCTATCTTCCTAAAGAAAAAAATACATTTGAAGTATTAGATAATATTCTTTCCAAAATATATTTTCATATAAATCAGAAGTTTTAAATATAGTCAAATTAGGATATTCATTACTTATAGACTGAACAGATAAATAATCTAACTCTTTTAATTCCGTATTAAATAAGCAATATGACCTTTAGGATAATCTAAACAATAAATTACTTCTCTCATGACAAAAAGAACCTTTATCATGAATTGCTGAAGCACAAAGTTCAGCCTCTATTAAATTAGATTCTAAAATACTACTAGATATTGGAGTTTAATACCCACTCATTATTTGCAGTAAAGATGTATCTTTATCAAGAAATAAGGTAATTGTACCTAAACATACAATCAAAGAAATAAAACTTTTTTCTCTTTCATAAAATTCATTTTGCTAAGAAATTACTTTGTAATCTGCCTTTTTTGTTTTTACAAATTAGATATTTCTTTCCCTTGAAAATTCGTTAATGCTTCTCCTACTCCTTGTCTTTCCACTTGTAGAAATCACAACCAAATTATGATATATTTCTAAATTTACTTTATAAAAAACCTCTCCTTTGCTAATTACATTGTAGCAACAGAAGAGGAAATATATCTGTCAGTTATAAAAGTTTTCTAATAGTTCTATTTTTTTTATTCGATTTATATAAAAATGCCTTATCTCATCTTTCACTTCACAATAAGCAGCTACTCCCCATTCATTCCCAATTAAAATTAAATCATATGGATGAATAGTTCTTTCTGTAATCATCTTTTTGTCTTTCGAATAATATTCTATATAGCATTTTCTTTTTTCTTTTATAGAACGATTAACTAAATTCAAGACTTCGTTATTTTCTACATTTATATTATTAGGCATAATAAATCTTTTGGGAACATTGATATTTTGATTTAAAACATATCCACCATAAGGTCCTTTTATTGTATCAATATAAATTCCTGCTTTTTCTATTTCTTCTTTATAAACACGAATCATCCTAGGACTTACTTCTATTTTTTCAGATAATTCTTTTATACTATATTTTCTTCCTGAACTTAAATATTCAAGCATTATAAGTACATTACTAATTTTAGACATCTAGCACCACCATAATCAAATTTAATTCTTAAAAAATAGCTAGCAATAAATGCCAACTTTATAATACATCAATCATTAGTTATATAGTTTCTTTTTACTTTTTTCTTTTTGTTCATTCTTTTCTTGTTCTCTCATAAATATTTGATATAATCTACTTACCATCTCTCTAAAAGTTTCAATTGTAATATCTAACTTTTTATCTGTAGTATTTTTTTCTTCAAGTACTATATTCATTAGTGAGTCATAACGTACCACTTTTAACTGTAACCAAAGAAGAAAATATTGAATTTCTTCTTCTGATAAATCTACATCTGCTTTTCCATCAACTTCAAAATAATCATCCCAATCTATATCTCTTGGTGGTTCCTCACCATCTATTTCACAATTATGTAAAAATCTAGAATATGGATTACTTAATGTTTCATAAGCACTAATGCATGTGTTTAAATCTTCTAGTGAATAATGATTCTCTCCACTAGTGATAGAATGTTCTATTTTATTAAATTTGCTATAGAATGCTAATTTAATATTTTTAATTGGTGAATTCATTGGTATTTCTAAAAATTCCCAAAAGTTAATAAAGTTTCTTTTTTGCTTGCTCATAATCTTCCTCATTTCTAGTTGAGCATTGTACAATATTTAGAAAAATTAGTCAATTATCTTATAATAATCACTAAAAAAGTATTGATAAACATTAAATACTAGGAATGAGATTAAAATTAAATTCTCAATATTTTTATCATCTAGCATAACTTTTTCTATAGTTATACTTTTTATTTAAGCTTATAAAAGAAGAAATATGTCTACTAATTTTCGCTTAAATTATATTTTTCTAGAAAATATCTTATGCTTGTTTCTAATATAACATTACCATCATTTATAATTGTACTTTTATCATTTATGTATTTTAATAGTTCATCCTAACTTTTTGTTTCAATTAAATATCTTCCTACTACCTTGAATAAGTCATAACCACTATAGTCTTCCATTTTTATATTTCCTTTAGAAAATTCTAATTCATTCATTTTAGGTAATTTTTGATTATTTTTTAAATTCATTATAATTTTTAAAAATTTGCCATTTTCTATGATTTTTTCAGTTGTTCCATCAAAATTTCCAGCTAAAGATTCATCAAGCCATACAATTCTATCCATATTATTTTTTTCGTATATAAATTTTTGAAATAATAAATGAAATGATTCATGAGCAAGAGTGCAAAATCTATCATATATATTTTCAGGATTAAGTAATATTTGCGTCTCCCCACCATAAAAGCATCCCTGAGCCCAACTTGGAGGATTAGCTGCTGAATCTAACATTTTAATTCTATTAAAAAAATCTTCACGATTCATAAAAAACGATCCTTTTATTTTTTGACCATAATTTTCTTCCTTAAAAAAACGCAAAGATTTTTCTAATTTATCTGTGGAATATTTTATTACTTCTTTTCCATAATCTTGTAAAGATTCAGGTATAAATATTTCATAGAAATCATTCTCTAATGTTATATATTTTCCCATTACTATCCCTCCTTTTTAATATTAGACTAAATATCGTAGTACAGTGCATCTGTCCAATAATCCAAAAATAACATATTATCAAATTCCTTTTTATTTGTTCTAACTTTTGTTTAACTCTTTCTTTGCGCATATTTAAAAATATTTCTTTATTTGGTATAGTATTATTCTTAATCTTATATTTCATGATCATCTCACTTAAATTTTTGTAAAATTTTTCTATTTCTAAATCAAGGTTATTTCTTTCCAAAAATAATTTCTCATTTTGTTCTTTAATTGGTATATTATTCATATCATAAATTTCTGCACAATCAAGATAAAAATAATCTGCTGTTATTGTTTCAAAGAATTGTTTTGTATTTTAAAATTCAACTCATCAATATATAATTTTTGGTCAGACAATAATCTATTAAAAAAGTCATACAATTTTTCTAACCCTTTTTCATAGTTGGCTTGCAAAGCTATTAATTCATCATTTTGAAATATTTTAGATGGAACCATTTTTGTGTTACTACTTATTAAAATTTTAAATACAAGAGGTATATCATAATTACATTCGCATATGGAAGCATACTTTACTATTATCTTTTTTTAT